>NZ_CP189562.1:0-210954 GCF_050154705.1 Muricoccus radiodurans
GCGAGGCTCGTCTCCACCTCCGGTGTCGCGCCAGGCTCGCGGTGCAGTGCCTCTAGCGGGATCGTGCGGGCCCCGTTCGGGCCGGCCACGTCCACCACGGCGTCGAAGGCTCCCAGCGCCACCGCCCAGTCGCCCGGATAGGTGGCGATGCAAGCCTCGCTGCCGCCGAGCACGGCATGGCCACGATCAATCCACTGCCGCGCCGCGCAGCCGCTGCCCGGTGAGCGCTTGTTGCAGGCGAAGGGCTCTCCGTCCCGGAAATAGGCGCAGCGCGTCCGTTGCAGCAGGTTGCCGCCGAGGCTGGCCATGTTGCGCAGCTGCTGCGACGCGGCCTTCCAAAGCGACTCCGACAGCGCGGGATAGTCGGCAACAAGACGGGGATCGGCCGCCACGTCGCTCATCCGCGCGCCGGCCCCGAAGACCAGTTCGCGCGGGCCAGCCGTGTCGAAGCGGCCGAGTTCGGGCAGCGCGCTGATGTCCACCAGCCTCTCTGGCGCCTCGACCCCGAGCTTCATGATGTCGTAGAGCGTGGTGCCGCCTGCTAGAAACCGCGTGCCTGAGCCGCCCGCCGAGACGGCGCGGATCGCAGCTGCCTCGCTACCGGCGCGGGCGTAGGTGAAGGGCTGCATCGGCTCAGCCCGCCCGCATCCTGGGCGCGGCGTCCTGGATCGCAGCCAGGATGCCGGCATAGGCCCCACAGCGGCAGAGATTTCCACTCATGTACTCCCGGATCTCCTCCGCGCTATCGGCATGTCCCTCCCGCACGAGGGCGATGGCGGCCATAATCTGCCCCGGGGTGCAGTAGCCACATTGCAGGGCATCGTGGTCGATGAACGCCTGCTGCATCGGATGGAGTTCGCCATCTGCCGGCGCGATACCCTCGATCGTCGTCACGGCGCGCCCGTCGGCCTGCACCGCCAGCGTTAGGCAGGACGCGACGCGCCGCCCGTCCAGATGCACCGTGCAGGCGCCGCATTGCCCGTGGTCGCAGCCCTTCTTGGCCCCGGTCAGCGCCAACCCCTCCCGCAGCGTGTCGAGCAGGGAGGCGCGCGGGTCGAGCGTCAGCTGCCGTGCCGCGCCGTTCACCGTCAGGCGCACCGCCACCCGGCCGGCCGCGACGCCCTGCGCCGCGGCGTCCGGCTGGAGCAGGGAGGAGGTGGCGAGGGCCGCGCCGACCATCAGCGGCCGGCGGCCGACTCCGCCGGGATAGCAGCCGGGCTCGTCGGGCGTCTCATCCATCGCGTCGATCTCCGGGCGGACAGGAGTGTGCGACCGTCACCCTAGGCCCCTGTCGCGTGGGTAGCGCTCGCGATCCTGCGTAAGACGCTCGCGGGATTGCTGCGCCGGTGCCTCAGCGACGTCCCACGCGGTAGGCGCTGGGCGAGACGCCGACGATCCGGCGGAATGCGGTGGCGAAGTGCGACGGGTTGTCGTAGCCACACCGGAAGGCGACCGCCGAGACGGGCTCCTGCCCGGCCTCGAGGTATTTCCGCGCTGCCTCCATGCGCAGGCGCGTGAGCCGTCGGATCGGTGTCTCGCCGTGCACGCGCCGGAAGCTGCGCAACAGATGAAAGGGGCTCATCCCCGCCTCACGCGCCAGCCCGGCCAGGGTCAGCGGCTCGGCGAGGTGGGCGCGCATGAACGCGTCCAGCTGCCGAAGCCGCCGCTCCGGGACCGAGGACGGCGCCCTCGGCCGCAGGCCGGCGTGGCGCAGTAGGAGATGGGCGGCGAGCAACTCGCCCGAGGCTTCCGCATAGAGCTCCGGTGCCCCGGATCGAAGGGCTTCCGACAGGCCCAGCATCACCTGCGCAACGAGGGGATCGCGGTAGGCCAGCGCGTTCGGCATGGCGGCCCGGGCCGGGTCCGCGCCCGAGAGGTCGGTAGCCACGCGGCGCAGCGTGGCCGCCGGCAGGTGCAGGTGCAGAGTCTCGTTCGGTGCCTCCCCACGCCAGCGCAGCACGGTCTCGTACCCGGGTGCCGTCATGCCCAGGCTGCCGGTCTGGTAGCGTGCCCCGTGCCATCGGCCCTCAGCGCGGGATTCGATACCGAAGCATGCGTCCGTCACCAGAACGATGACCTGGTCGTCTGAGGCAGGCAGGACGATCTCGTCGATCACCGCGGGGGCAAGATAGCGTCGCAGCAGCAGGGACCGCCAAGCGGCGCCGCTGCCGGCCGAGAGAACGATCCCGGCACGCTCGTGGGCCACAAGGCTGGGATCGCAGGCGCCATTCGGCGCCGGGTCCCAGGCTGGCGCAGACCCACCGCCCGCGTCAGGCGGCACCGGCCGGGATCCGGGCGATGACCTTGATCTCGAAGTCGTAGCCCGCGAGCCAAGTCACGCCCACCGCGGTCCAATTGGGATAGGGCGGCGCGCCAATTGCGGTGTCGCGCACCGCCATGACCGTCTCGAACTGCGCCTCCGGGTCGGTGTGGAAGGTGGTCACGTCGACCACATCGTCGAAGCTGGCGCCGGCCGCAGCCAGCACGGCGTTCAGCCGGTCGAAGGCGAGCTGCACCTGCTTCGCGAAGTCGGGTTCGGGCGAGCCATCCTCCCGCGAGCCGACCTGGCCGGAGACGAAGAGCAGGTCGCCCGAGCGGATGGCCGCGGAGTAGCGGTGCTTCTCGTAGAGCGCCTGTCGGCCGGGCGGAAAGATCGCGTCGCGCTTTGTCATGTGCCATCTCCGTTCGTGTCGGGCCGGAACATCTTTCACCGGCGACGACGCGCGTTATACATACGCCTCGTATGTCAGAGAGTGATAACATACGCAACGTATGTCAACTCGAATGCGCTGGACCACGCGTGGACGGGAGGGAGTGATGGCCGCGGGACAGCGAGCACGCATGATGGAAGAGACCCGGGCCAAGCTCATCCTCGCCGCGCGGTCAGCCTTCGCGGAGAAGGGCTATGCCGCGGCTTCGATGGATGAGCTGACCGCCATGGCCGGGCTAACGCGGGGGGCACTCTACCACAACTTCGGCGGCAAGGAGGGCCTGCTGCGGGCGGTGATCGAGCAGCTCGACGCGGAGATGGTGGCTAAGGCGAAACTCGCGCGAGACCGCGCAGGATCGCCCTGGCTCGGCTTCCTGGCCGAGGGGGTGGCCTACATCGAACTGGCGCTCGAGCCGGAGATCCAGCGAATCATGCTGCTGGACGGGCCGGCCGTGCTCGGTGATCCCTCGCGCTGGCCAGGGCAGAACGCCTGCCTGCGCGAGACGACGGACACGCTTCGGTCGCTCATTGCAGCGGGGACTGTACGTCCGGTGGACGCGGAGGCCGCGGCGCGGCTGATCAACGGGGCCGCGCTCAATGCCGCCCTTTGGGTTGCCGCCGCCGACGACCCGCGCGCCGTGATCGCGAAGGCGGTCGACGCCTTCCGATGCCTCGCTTCTGGCCTGCTGACGATTGGGGGTGATCAGCTCTCGAAAAGGGGGGAGGGGACGCAACTTATCAGTAAACGGTGAAAACAGTACGGCACCCGCCCGGACAGGGCCGACTGACCCGTGCGGGTGCGCTACGGATGTAAGCTCACTTCCCTTATCAGGCGCTTCCTACCTCCACCGATTTGGGATGCACCCAATCAGTCAGTCCTTGACCGCGCTCGTCTTCCTCCCCGCGCCGAGGTAGGCCCTCTCTGGTCCCAGAGCCTACAGTGTCAGGGGCCGAAACCTGACCGAAGCACTCGATTAGAAGCTCGATCAGCACCCGGATCTTCCGCGCGGGAAGGTGGCCGGGTGGACGGATGACGTACACGCCCGCCGGCGGTGGCGGGTATCGCGTCATGACCGGAAGAAGCGCGCCAGAGGCCAGATGTTCCTGGGTGATGCCGTCCGGGATCCAGGCAATGCCAAGGCCGGCCAGGGCGGCGGCGGCGAGGGCGGTGCCGTTATCAGCCTTGAAGCGTCCCTGTGGACGGACTGTGATGATCCTGTTGCCATCCATCAGCTGCCAAGTTTCGGTGCCCTGCATGAGAGCCTGATGGGTGAGGAGCTCATCCGGCGTCTCGGGTAAACCGTGCGCCTGAATATACTCCGGGCTTGCAACGAGCTTGCCATGGATCGGCCCGACGCGTCTCGCAATCAGGTTGGAATCCGGAAGGTAGCCGATCCGGATCGCGCAATCGAAGCCCTCGGCGATGAGATCGACGAAGCGATCGGTATAGGACGCGTAGATGTGGAGTTGCGGGTGCTGCCGCGCCATGTTGGCCAGCACGGGCGCGAGGTGGATTGGTCCGAAAGTCAGCGGGACGGCGACCCGCAGGCGACCGCAGAGTTGGCCGGCTGGCAGGATCGTCTCCCTCGCCAGGTCGATCTCGGCACAGGCCCGGGCCGCATGGTCGCGGAACGTGCTTCCGGCCTCCGTGAGGGCGGCGCCCCGGGTAGTGCGCGCGAGAAGCTGGATGCCGAGCTCCGCCTCGAGCCGGGCGAGGCTCCGGCTGACGACCGACTTAGAGGCGCCGAGCCGACGTGCTGCCGTCGAGATCCCACCAGCATCCGCCACCTCCACGAAGGTCCGCAGGTCCTCGATGTCCAAGCCGGCGTTCCCCGATGCGCGACACAGCTTACCACCACATGGGGCTACTGCGATGCAAGTCGGAACGACAATGTCCCGCCCGGGCATCGCCGTTGTCGGCGCCTGTCCCTCCGCGAACTCCTGTGAAGCGCAACCTCGGCAGAGGATGACCCTATGACCTTCCGTAATGGCCTCGCCTCCCTTCTGCGGCCCGAGGATTCCGTCCTCGTCCTGATCGATCACCAGCCCTATCAATTGGCCAACGTGAACAGCCATGAGCCGCAGATGGTGGTCAACAATACCGTCGGGCTGGCGAAGGCGGCCAAGGCCTTCGGTGTTCCCACCATCCTGACGTCGGTGCTCGCCGAGCGGGGCGGCGTGCTCTTCCCCCAGGTCACCGACGTCTTCCCCGGCCAGGCAGTCATCGACCGGACGCTCATCAACACATGGGAAGATCCGAAGGTCGTAGACGCGGTCAGGGCGACGGGCCGCAAGCAGCTGGTCATCGCCGGCCTGTGGACTGAGGTCTGCGTCGCGATGCCGGCGATCCAGGCTCTCGGGGAGGGTTGGGACGTGACGGTGATCACCGATGCGTCTGGCGGCGTCTCTGTCGAGGCCCACGAGGTGGCCATCAAGCGCATGATCGCGGCTGGCGCGAACATGATGACTTGGTTGGCCCTGGCGGCTGAATGGCAACGCGACTGGGCGCGGACCGAGCAGGCTGCCGCGCTGACGCAGGTCATCACGCAGCATGCTGGTGGCAGCGGCATCGCATATCTCTGGGAGCAGCAGCTGCTCAACACGCCGGTGCCGCGCTCTGTAGGCTGAATGGTGCGGCGGGGGTGACGGCAAGCTCGGGTCATCGGCTCCCAAGCGGGCCAGACCTCTCGAGCACCGTCATCCCCATCCCCGCCTCACGGAGCAAGGCGTCCAAGCTGTCAGCGTCTGAGGTCCACGAAGGAGGCTTCGAGACGTTCCTCTGAAGGTCTGCTTTCCCGTAGCAGCGCGTGGAAGCTGCCAGACCGCTCTCGGCCAGGACCGGACATGACAACTCTGCGCGCACTTCAGAGGTTGATCGATCCTCACTAGCTTCACGCAAGGGCATGCTCACCAGGCCACCGCACCCAGCGGATCCATCACAGCGCTCGAATTAACGATTGTCGAAAATCGGCAAATCGCGCAGATTACCTCTATGCTGCCCTTGCCCCTCATCGGACTGGACCTCACCGAGTTCACCCCGACCCGGTCCTTTCCGGACGCGGTGGCGGCCGCCCTCCGCGAGGGCATCCTGACCGGTCGCCTGCCAGCCGGGACCCAGCTCAAGCAGGACCACCTCGCCCGGCACTTCGGCACGAGCCGCGCCCCTGTGCGCGAGGCGCTGCAGGTCCTGACAGGAGAGGGCCTTCTGATCGTGAACCGCCACCGCGGCATCACGGTCGCCCCAGCCGATCCAAACGACCTCCAGGAGATCGCGGAACTCCGGACGATGCTGGAGGCCCACGCCCTGCGGCTCTCGATCCCGAACCTCACCGCCTCCGATATGGATGAGGCGGCTGCGCTGCTGGACGAGGCGGACACCGCGCCGTGCGACCCGATCGGGCAATCCGATCTGCACTGGCGCTTTCACCGCACCCTGATGCGCCGGGCGGAGCGACCTCGCGTCCTGGCCCAGGTTGAGAGCCTGCATATCGCGGTGTCCCGCTACCTGCTTCCTGCGTGGACTGCCGCGGGCCTCTCGATCGGCTGGGTGGCCTCGCACCGGAAGCTCCTCACCCTCGCCCGCCGCGGACGCAGGGACGAGGCGGCCGAGCTCAACGCCCACCAGGTTGAGGAGGCGCGTGCCCGCGTCGCCACCTGGCTGGCCGAACAGGAGACACCATGACCTTCGACACCCGGGTGGACGCGACGGGCAAGCGCGTCCTCACCTTCGACTGCTACGGCACTCTGATCGACTGGGAGACGGGGATCCTCGACTTGGTTCGCCCCTGGCTCGCAGCAGCCGGGCGGTCCGACATTCCCGAAGACCTTGTGCTCACTGCCTTCGCCCTCCACCAAGCACGACATCAGCAGACCCGCCCAGCCCTCCTCTACCCGGAGGTGCTGTCCCGCACCTGGGGTGACGTGCAGGCCACCTTCGGCCTGCCGGACGATCCGGCGCAGCGCGCGGCTTTCGCCGCCTCCGTTGGGGACTGGCCGCCCTTCCCCGACACGGTTGCGGCCCTGCGCCGCCTCGCCGGCCACTTCGCGCTCGCCATCCTCTCCAACGTGGACGAGGCATCGCTCGCGCGCAGCCTCCGCCTGCTTGAGGTTCCCTTCATTCTCACGGTCACGGCGGAGCGCGTTGGCTCCTATAAGCCGGGCGCTCGTCACTTCGAGACAGCTATCAATGATCTCGCCGCGCAGGGTTACGCAAAGGAGAGCATCCTCCACGTTGCGCAGAGCCGCCATCACGACGTCGATCCGGCGTCGCGCTTTGGCATTCCGACTGTGTGGGTGGACCGTCGGCACGGCAAGCGCGGCACGGGCGCGACGATCGCCAACACCGCCGTTCCTCTCGCACGCGTGCCCTCGATGAGAGCCTTCGCTGATGCAGTTTGTGTGTGATTTTCGACAATCGTCAATCGTGGGAGGAAGCCGAGCGATGATCCGATCCATAGTGGCCCTGACAACGGTCATGGCTATGCTCTTGGCCAGCCCGGCAGGGTCGCAAACACCCGCAACCGGCCCGTCTCCTACCTTCGACGCGGTTCGCGCGCGCGGGCAGGTTGTCTGCGGGACCGCCGCCACCCTCCCCGGCTTTGCCACCGTGGATAGCCGCGGCAGTTGGTCTGGGCTCTACGTCGATGTCTGTCGCACGGTCGCCGCAGCGATGTTCGGGGACGCCTCGCGCGTCCGCTACGTCTCGACCACGCTCCAGAACCGTCTGCCCATGCTCCAGTCCGGCGAGATCGACATCCTCGCCTCCAACACCACCTGGACCCTGGCCCGGGAAGCAAGCCTCGGCCTGCAATTTACGGGCGTGACCTTCTATGACGGCCAGGGCTTCCTCGTCCGCCGATCGCTCGGCGTCACCTCCGCGCGCCAACTTGACGGGGCGACGGTCTGCGTGCAGCCCGGCTCCACGACAGAGCTGAACCTCGCCGATTACTTCCGGCGCAACAACATGCGCCTCACCCCTCTCGTCATCGAGACGGTGGAGGAGGTACGGAACGCCGTGCTGGCCGGGCGTTGCGACGCCTACACGATCGGCACTGCAGCCCTCACCGCCTTCCGGATTGGGCTGGGGGCAGAGGCGCCCGACTTCGTGCTCCTGCCCGAAATCATCAGCAAGGAGCCGCTCGGGCCGGTGATCCGCAAAGGCGACCAGAGGTGGTTCGATCTCGTGCGCTGGGCCGGATACGCGCCGCTTCTGGCGGAGGAGTTCGGCATCACCTCCGCCAACATCGACGCCCGGATGAGCGATTCCGATCCCGAGGTGCAGCGCTTCCTGGGCCGCACTGGCGGCTTCGGGACCATGCTCGGGGTGCGCGATGACTGGGCGGTGCAGATCGTCCGTCAGGTCGGAAACGCGGCCGAGCAGTGGGATCGCAATGTCGCCCCGCTGGGATTGCAACGCGGAGTGAACCGCCTCTGGACCGAGGGCGGCCTGCAATATCCCCCACCGGCCCGCTGAGGCCCCAGATCCTGGCACGGTCCGAAGCCGTGCCAGGGTCACAGAGGCAATGTGGCCACTCACCTGCCCGGCTGTGCCTCGGCAACTGAGGCGTCTCGTCTTGGTAACGCTGCAACTACGCCGTAACTCGCCTGCTTCAACGCTATCCAGCCTAGAGAACTGCCGTCCTGCATTTGACCAGACCCGTCCGTCGTACCGCATAATTAGGTGACTTCATCGCCATGCCCAGGCGAGCCGTCCGACCTCCCAGCCTGAGATGCTGACAGCAGCAAGGCTTGTGCGAATCGTTGCCTCTCTCGGTGCAGTACTCGTCTGACGTTGCATCGGAGATCATCCGGACACCCAGTCGCATAAGGGCGCATTCTGTAAACTAGCGGTGTTCCGCTCTGTAAGTGTTAGCCGGTCCCCGCCATTTTGCACAGCTGCCTGTACAATCGCTTACCTGCTGTGCAGGGGCCGGCTCTGGAACAGTTCAGCGCAATGCGGCGATGACGGATTTGAATAGGTCGGCGCCTCGGGTCTCGCCTGTCACGGCGGCGTAGCTTGCGAGCACCATCACGGTGCGCGTCGCCCGGTCGACAAAGACGCGCTGCCCACCGATTCCGTTGGCCGAGAACCCGTCCACACCGGGAACGCCCCACCAGAAATAGAAGTAGCGCCCATCTTCCGACCGGGTTGAAGCGTCCACCCAGGCCTGGGGGACGATCCGGCGGCCATTCGCCACGCCGCCGTCGAGCATGATCTGACCAAGCCGCGCGTAATCGCGCAGCCGAGCGCCAAAGCCAGCGCCGTACCACTCGTGCTGCCGCCCTGTGGGACCCTGCATGAGCCAGTAGCCCGGGGCTTCCATGCCGGCCGGCTGCCAGAGCATCTCGCCCATGTAATCCGCGACGGTGCGTCCCGTAGCCCGCGCCAAGATGACCCCGGCCAGTTCGGTATCGAGGGTAGAGTAGTTGAAACGGGTACCGGGCGGATCTGCCGCGCGGAGGCTGGTGGCGATCTCCTCGTAGTATGCAGTTTCGGCGTTGGCGGAGGCGTCACGTACCCGATCCAGCTCGGTGCCTGGAGAGTAGTCCTCCACCCAAGAGGTGCCGGCACGCATCGTTAGCAGGTGCCGCAGCGTGACGTTATCGTAGCCGGAGCCAGCCAGTTCCGGCAGGTATTTCACCACCTGATCATCTACCCCACCGATGTACCCCTGCTGAATGGCAATGCCGAGCAGGATGGACATCCAGGACTTCGACATGGAGAAGCCGATGTAACGACTCTCCTCGGTGCCGCCATTGCGGTGAATCTCCCGAACAATTCGGCCGTCCCGCAGGACGATCACAGCATTAACCCGAAGCTCCTGCAGCGCAGCGGCGAAGGTTGTCGATTGGCCACCGATGGTGACGCGCATATCGTCCGGGAGGGCGAGGTTTGATCGCTCGAGCTGCCAAGTGCTGGCGCCTGGTGCAACCATCCGGGTGTGCAGCAGCTCGTCCAAGTGACGGTACATCAGCAGTGCAACCGACGGGTTCGAGCGTTGTCGCCGGGCTTCCACAAGGGCTGGATCAGGTGCTTGTGCACGGGCGGCACCTGCAGGACCAAGAAGTGCGACGGCCATCCAAAGGCTGGCCAGGCCACAGTGCCGTCGATTCAAGAGCATGGATCGCTTCCTCTCGTTTTCTACTCGTACCCTGGGCAGCGTTCAGTGCGCCGTGTGTTGGACGCATCCATGAATCTGTCGCCGGCTATCCGGCTAAAGATCCCTTCATCTCGGTAGGCAGCTGGATTAGAGCCCGCCGTGTACCGTCCTACCCTCGAACAGGGTGGCGACGACCTGGGTACTGCCGATTTCCTCGGCCGGGACGGAGAAGAGGTTGCGGTCGAGCACGGCGAGGTCGGCGGACAGGCCGGGTCGAATCGCACCGGTCACTTCGGCGCGGCGCAGGGCGCGGGCGGGCGCACTGGTGAACAGCGGCAGGGCAGTCTCCAGTGTGATCGCCTCGTCGGGGTTGTGAGTGCCCGGATGGGTGCCAGTGGGGTCACGGCGTGTGATCATTCCTTCCAGCCCTATCCAGGGATTGGGATCCACCGCTACCGCCGGCCAGTCGGTGCCCGCCGCGGCGGTCGCTCCGGATTCCAGGATGCTGCGGATTGGCCAGGAACTGGCATAGCGCGCCGGGCCGACCATTCGTTCATGCGTCAGGCTTGCCCCGCAGGGAAACCAGAGCTGTGGGTTCAAGTCCATCAGCACGTTGAGCCGCGCGAGGCGGGCGATGTCCTCCGGCCGGATGAAGTTGCCGTGCGCGATGTGGTGCTGCGGCCCATCGGCGCCATTCCGCCGACGCACTGCCTCCACAGCGTCCAGCACCATGGCGATGGCACGCTCCCCGATCGCATGCACCTTCACCGTCAGCCCTGCCCGGTCGAAAGCCGTCATCTCCTCCGTCAGCGCGTCCTGCGAGAGCAGAGCAGGTCCGCCATCGCTCGGGGCCTCGCTGGCTGGGGTGACGGCGTAGGGGGCGAACATTGCCGCAGTACGGAGAGAGGGCACGCCGTCGAGGAAGATCTTCGCGAAGTCGGCGTTCATGTGTGGGCCGCAGAGGCCGTGCCGCCCCGCCATCAGGTCGGCCCCGCCATGGGCCGGCCCGCCTCCAGGGCAGGTCGCGCTGAGGGCGAGGAAGAAGCTTCCCCAGGCGTTCATCTCACCGGCGTTGTCGAGGGTGCGGTAAGCGCGCAGCAGGTCCGACGTGGCGTTGGCATCCGCAAATCCCGTGATGCCGAGGCGGTTGAGGGTGGCGATCCCGTGCCGCGCCACGGCAGCCCGTTCCACCTCGGTGAGCGATGGGACAGCGTCGCGCAACCGCCACGCCGCGGCCTCGTAGAGCAGACCGGTCGGCTCGCGGCCGCCGGGACGGCGCAGGATTTCGCCCCCTTCCGGGTCCGGCGTGCCGGCGTCGATACCGGCCCTTTGCAACGCGGCGGAGTTGGCAAAGTAGCCATGCGCGCTGACATGCATCAGCGCCACCGGACGACCATAGCTCACCGCATCCAGCGTCTCGCGTGCGCCGGGCTCCTGCATGCGGGCGAGGGCCGCCGGGCCGAACACGCCGCCGATCACCCAGTCTCGCCCACCCGGGCGTGCGGTGGCGTCCCTCACTCGGGACAGCAGGGCATCGAAGTCCAGATCGGCGTCCAAGCGGATCTCATGCAATTCCGCGCGCGCACCTTGGAATAGGTGCAGGTGATGATCCGTCAGGCCCGGCAGCACCATTCGGCCGGCGAGATCGGCGTGGCGCGTCCCTGGTCCGGCCAGAGTGTCCAGGTCGGCACGGCTGCCTATGCCGAGGATGCGGCCGCTCCCGATGGCGACTGCCTCGACCCGGGGCCGCTCCGGCCACATAGTCCGGATGTCACCTCCGTGGAGGATGAGCTCTGCCTTCATGCCGGCCGCACGCCCCAGAAGGCAGGAACGCCGCGGGGCAGGTCGGTGATCTCGCGCCGCCTGGCCGTCTGGGTCCGCCACTGGCCCAGAGGGATGAAGGGGACGTCGTGCCAGGCCTGCACCTGCAACTCGCGGCAGAGGCGCTGCTGCGCCGCAAGGTCGGGCGCCTCGAACCAGGCGCTGCGGAGCCGCTCAATCTCCGGCGATTCCAGCCAGCCGCCCGCCGCTCCGCCATTGCCGCGGAGCGAGATGGAGACCGCGGGGCTCGCCAGGTCATAGCCGGACCAGGTACCGACGAAGGCGCTCCAGCCGCCGCGTTCGGTAGGCTGCTGGCTGGTGCGGCGCTGCATCACCGTGCCCCAGTCGGTGGCGACGTAGTCCACATTCATCCCCAGCCGCTTCAGCAGGTCCCCCACCACGCTGGCCATGACGTTGATCGCCTCGATATTCGTCGCGGCGAGCAGCACCACCCGCTCCCCGCGGTAGCCCGCCGCGGCCAGCTCGCGCTTCGAACGCTCGAGGTCGCGCGGGCCGAACAGGTTCTCCATACCGGCGTTGCTCGCCATCGGCGTACCAGGCGTGAAGAAGCCCACCCGATCCTGCCAGAGGGAAGGGTCTTCCCCCGCCACTGCTTGCATGAAGGGAGTTTGGTCCACGGCATCAAGGACGGCGCGGCGGATCGCCGGATTGTTGAAGGGCGCGTGCTGGTGGTTGAAGCGGAACACGCCGATGGACCCACTAGGATCGATCGTCTCGATCACCACATTCCGGTTCCGGCGCAGCAGCGGCAGCATGTCGGGGCTGGGCTGCTCCCACCAGTCTATCTCCCCGGACTGGAGCGCGGCGGCGGCCGTGCCCGGCTCCGGCAAGATTTTCCACTCGACGCGGTCGAAATGGACGCGCTTGCCACCGGCCAGGAAGCTGTTCGCGCCGGGCGCCGGGACATAACGGTCGAAGCGCTGCCAGGCCGAGAAGGCGCCCGGCACCCGTTCATTCGCCAGGAAGCGGAAGGGACCGCTGCCGATCATCTCGCTCACCTGCGTCGTCTGCGGCGTGACGGCGAGGCGCTCCGGCATGATGGCGCACATGTAAGGGCTGGCCTTTGCGAGCGCCGTCGGCAGCAGGGCGAAGGGACGCTTCAGGCCGAAGCGGATCTCCTTGTCTGACGGCGCCGACAGCTCGTCGGTCGCGGCCGCCAGCGTCTGGCCGAAGGCGTCGGCGCTCCACCAGCGGCGGATGCTGGCCACGCAGTCCCGCGCCAGGACGGGAGTGCCGTCATGGAAGATCAGCCCGTCCCGCAGCGTCAGCCGCCAGAGCCGGCCATCCTCCTCCACCGCATGGCCGGCGACCATTTGCGGCTGCGGCTGGAACTCCGCGTCCAGGCCGTAGAGCGTGTCGAATACCATGAAGCCGTGGTTGCGGGTGATGTAGGCGAGCGTCCACACGGGATCGAGTATCGACAGGTCGGCGTGCGGTGCCACGCGCAGCACGCGCCCGGCCTGGGCCAATCCGATCCGTGGCGCGGCCAGGGCCACTGTCGCGCTCGCGGCGCCGCGTAGGAGGCTGCGTCGTTGCATCGTCCTTGGGTCCCTGTCCTGACTATTGCTTCTCGATTCCGGCCACCGCCACGTAATCCGCCCAGCGCGCGATCTCCGCGCGGATATAGGGGCCGAACTCCGTGGGCCCTTGCGGCGCCGGGAAGATGCCGATCCGCTCGCCGAAGGCCGATGCCTCGGGCGCGCGCATAATGGCGATGATCTCGTTAGACAGGCGCTGCACGACCGGCTCGGGGGTGGCGGCCGGCGCGACAACGCCGCCCCAGGCGACCAGCTCGAAGCCCGGGAAGCCGGATTCCGCCAGCGTCGGCGTCTCGGACAGCTGCGGGTTTCTCGCGGCGCTCGTCACGGCCAGGGAGCGCAGAGCTCCGGCGCGGACCTGCTCGATGCCCGTGGTGAAATCCGTGAAGGCGAAGTCCAGCCGCCCAGCAATGAGGTCCTGAATGGATTGCGGGTTGCCGCGATAGGGCACGCGCTCTAGCCGTAATCCCGCGCGGGACCGCAGCAACTCCGCGGCAACGCGCGTCGATGTGTTGCCGTGGCCGTAAAAAAGGAGCCTTGGCGCCACCTGCGCGGCCGCGACCAGCGCCCCCACGGAGGCCGGCCCGTCCGGTCGGACGAGCAGCAGGAGCGGCTGGTCCAGCAGCTTCGCCACCGGCGCGAAATCCGCCACCGGATCGAAGGGCAGGCTCGTGTAGAGGCTCGGGCTCGCCCCATGAGTGGAGGAGGTGGTGTAGAGGATCGTGTGCCCGTCCGGCCGCGCGCGGGCGACGAAGGCTGCTGCCGTGGCACCATCCGCACCGGGCCGATTTTCCACGATCACCGGCTGCCCCAGCGCGCGGGAGAGGCGTTCGGCCAGCCAGCGCGCGAAGAGGTCGACCGAAGTCCCGGCTGGGAAGCCCGCTACGAGCGTCACGGGCCGCGACGGGAAGGATTGTGCCAGGGCCGGGACGGCCAGTGCCGCCGCACCGAGCAGTAAGCCGCGTCGCAGCATAGGCAGACCCTCCCCCGACCGGCGCTAAAGTGTCTGAACCTCTTCGGGGCTCGGCGTGACCGGGCGGAGACCTTGTGCGTCCACCCATTCCAGGGTGCGGTCCAGGGCTCTGCCGAAGCGGGCGAGGATGACGTCCACCTCAGACTCCGTGGTAATCAGGGGCGGCGCGAAACAGAGGCTGTCGCCAAGCGCGCGCGCGATCAGCCCCTCCTCCTGCGCGAGGCGCTGCACCTCGGCGCCAACCTTCGCAGCGGGATCGAAGGCGGCGCGAGTCTCGCGATCTCGCACTACCTCCACCGCGGCCATCAGCCCGACGCCGCGGACCTCCCCCACCATCGGGTGATCGGCCAGGCGCCGCAGGCCCTCCTGGAGCCGCCCCCCGACATTGGCGGCGTGCTCGATGAGGTTATCACCCTCATAGATGCGCAGTGTCTCGAGCGCGACGGCGGCGGCCACCGGATGCCCGCCATAGGTGAATCCGTGTCCGAAGACGCCGACCTGATCCGCATTGCGTTTCATCGCCTGGTAGATCGACTCACTCAGCAGAATGGCCGAGATCGGCGCATAGGAAGCCGAGAGGGCCTTCGCACAGGTGATCATGTCCGGCTCCAGCCCATAGGTCTGGCATCCCCACCAGTTGCCGGTCCGCCCGAAGCCGCAAATCACCTCATCCGCCACGAACAGGATGTCGTGTCGGCGCAGCACGGCCTGCACCTTCTGGAAGTAGGTGGCGGGCGGCGTGAGGACCCCACCCGTGCCCATCACCGGCTCGGCGAAGAAGGCAGCGATCGTGTCGGCACCCTCCCGTAGAATCAGGGCTTCCAACTCCTCGGCCAGCCGCGTGGCGAAGGCCTCTTCGCTCTCGCCCGGCAGCCCCTCTCGGTAGTGGTGCGGGGTGGTGAGGTGCAGGAACCCGTCCAGCGGTAGGTTGAACAGCGAGTGTAGGTGCGGCAGCCCCGTCAGGCTCGCCGAGGCGATGGTCGTCCCGTGGTAGGCGCGCCGGCGGGAGATGATCTTACGCTTGCCCGGCCGGCCGGTGGCGTGCGCCCAGTACCAGGCGAGCTTGATTGATGTATCGTTCGCCTCTGAGCCCGAGGACTGGAACAGCACCTTGGACATCGGCACCGGCGAGAGGCGGATCAGTGTTTCGGCCAGTTCCGTCGCCGGCTCGGTCGAGCGGTGGGCGAAGGTCTGGTAGTAGGGCAGTCTCTCCATCTGCCGCGCCGCCGCCGCCGTCAGCCGCTGGTCGGAGAAGCCGAGAGAAGCGCTCCACATCCCCGACATCGCGTCCAGGTACTCGCGCCCAGCGTCATCGTACACGTGCACGCCGTTGCCCCGGACCATCACCACGGGGCCGATCGCCTCATGCCGTGTCAGGTTTGTCTGCGGGTGCAGATGGTAGGCGATGTCGCGCGCGTGCAGGGAGTTCGGGCTGGGCATGGGAGTTTCCTGCGGTGGCCCGCGAAAGGCCGCCACCTCGATCGTTGATGCAGTCAACGATGACCGGCATGGTGGCGTGATGTCAAATAAGAAACGTATGGACTCCTGTTGATAATAGTGGAATGCCCTGAAGCCCTGGAAGATGTCGGAGTGAGAATGTGCGCACCGTTGAGAAGGCGCTCAGGCTGTTGCGGATGTTCTCGTCGGTAGAGCCGGAACTGGGCGTTAGCGAACTGGCACGGCGCTTGGACCTGGACCGAGCGACGGTCCACCGTCTGCTGCAGGCCCTCCTCGCACAGCGCTTTGTGGAACAGGATGCGGCATCTCGCCGGTATCGCCTTGGACTGGGCGTCCTCGACATCGCGGCCGTGCGCATCAGCCAGCACGGGTTACTTCATGTCGCCATGCCCCACCTCGAGCATCTTCGGGAGGCAACGGATGAGACCGTCGCGCTGCTTGTGCCCGACGGTAGCGACGCTGTTTGCATTGCCACGCTGGAAAGCCGCCACGCCGTCCGCGTCGGATACAACATCGGAGAGCGTATCGCGCTTCACGCCTCAGCCGGCGGTCAGGTGCTGCTCGCTAACATCGGCGCGGCAGAGCGTGAGGCTGTATTGAAGGCCGGATTTCGACGATTCACACGACATACCGTGACGGACAGACATGAGTTGGAAGCTATCCTGGACGAGGTCCGGCGTCAGCGCGGTGGCTGGTCCGCTGAGGGCTACATTGACGGCGTGATCAGCGCGGCAGCCCCGATCATGGATCCGAAGCGGCGCTTGGCGGCAGCAGTATCGCTTGCGGCGCCCTTGCCACGGCGCAACCGAAAGGATTTGCCGAAACTATTGGAAGCTGCTCGCCAGGCTGCTGATGGAATTGAGCGCGCTTGGTCCGGGCTTAGCCCGAACCTGCCTAGCAGTCGAATAGTCGAACCCGTCACGAAAACGGACTGAGGAAGCATTGAAATCGCGTAATACGGCATTCTGTACAGTTAGCGTCTTCACCGGATGTTTCGTCGGATTCGAAAAGAGCCTCCCAACCTCGTAGGTGAGGGGGGATGTCGCAATCTTCTATTACAGCAGGGCGAACCCTCCTGACCCGATGTCCATTGCAACACAACAACGTTCCGAGTGTCGCTAGCTCGACTTAATCCCCTCGCTCGGATCAGCGACTGCCACTTGCCCGCATCCGCCGTGATCGGAGCGGCGAATCCCTCGACCGTGCTCGGCCGATGGCTCTACCCTCGCGCTCGCACACGCGGACTGGCTGCTGCACCATCTCGACGTCACCGGCCGGCAGAGGACCTCGCGCTGTTCCGCCTCGCGTCAGCCGGTCCTGACATGATTCCCTGGACGCACGGACTGGCAGGCCGAGAGGAGCACCTGTTCCACCCCCTCGCTGCCCACCTCGGGGCGATCGCGTCGTGTCGCTCCATGGCCGCCGGGTCGTGGCGTCCGGGCTCTGGGCGGCGCTGGCGTGCACGGATGAGCGGGGCCGTGCCGCGGTGAGGGGGCTGCGACGAACGCGACTCTTCGCCGCAGCACACCACCAGCGTGCCGAGCTAGGTTCCTCCCCAGGGCCGCCCAACGCGGCACCAGGGAGGCCTTTAGGTTGTCAGCACGCCGCCTAACGTCGCTTGCCGTCCTCGCCGGCTTCATCGCCTTGACCGGCCCAGCGTGGGGCCTAACGCCACCTCTCGATTACCTGTCCTCCGAGGGTATGCGGCGCGGTTTCGAGAACGGCGCGACCCTTGTTGGGAATTATCAGGACCGCCTCTATGTCGAGCGCTACGAGCCCGGCGGACGGCTCCGCGGCACCTACGCGGGGCGGGCCTATGAGGGACGGTGGGGCATCGAAGGGCACCGCCTCTGCACCAATGTAGGGAGGGACCGGCCCGTGTGTGCTTCCCTCGCGGGGTCGCCCATCGCTGAACTGCGCCCGGGGGCTTCCTTCTGGTTCTTCGTGGAAGGGCGGCCGGCAAGCACCGTGCATTACCACACGAGATCGCCCTGGGAGGCCCGTTCGGCCCAGATGAGCGTTCGGGTCAGGCACAATTCCGCTTGGGGCGACGGCTTCACGGCCGTTGGCTCGGTGGAGGGTCTGCCCTCGCTGTTCGTCGTATCGACCGGGCGGGCGATGCAGCTACGCTATGAAGAGCCGTTGGTCATCCATGGCACAACTGACGGTGTGACGTTCACGGCGGAGCGTGTGACGCGGGCGGACGGGACGCCGGTTGATTGACGTGAACTAGACGCGCGCCGTCAGAACGGCCCTGTTTCCGCTTCATCGCTGACAAAATGCGGAACAGCAAAGGGGCTGAACCTACGATTGCTATTCCGGAGGAGAGATGAATTCCTTAGCTTATGATGCGGCCTGGAGCCCTTCGATGCGCGAACTCTATCTCACGCGGTTGGCTGCGTTTGAGGCCAAGTCCCTCGAAGGCATCTTCGAACTACTTGTGTTGCCGTTCCATCTCCTTCGTTGGCTCATTCTGCTCCTCACCGACCCCTTGGGCTTTCTCATTGTAGGGGGGCTGGTGGTTGGCCTGATCGTCGCCTTCTTCTTTCGGCAATCCAGCGACCCCCAAGACTGAGGCGCGAGACGGAGCTTGCACAACGCAGCGCCCGTCCCAGCCCCGCCGGGGAGAGGACTTCCCGTTCAGGCAGTTTGCAGAGACGTGGATCAGGGCTGAACCGGAACCGCGCTCTAAAGCGCCCACAACCGACAGATTTCACTACCAACATTGGCGAACCGGTGGGGGTCCCGCTCGGCGCCGATCGGGACCCCACTCTCGTCCCGATTTCACCCTATTATCAGCGATGTAGGATGATCTTTTGCAGGGTCCTGGTTGGGCACGTATTCACACGCGTTAGAGTCCCATGTCTCCTCGATGCAACTTAAGGTTGTAGTTTGAATGGGGCGACGTTAGAGTCAGGGCGAGCGGCAAAGCTCAATTTGGGCCATTGTACCGTCTGATCCGACCGCTGCGGGTAGACGGGCTTGATCACGGAGCAACCCGCCTTGGATCTCGTCGTGCCAGAGAACGAGGGCACTCGAGTTGCCGCACTCAACTCGTATGGCATTCTGGATACCAACGATGAGGAGAATTTCGACGAGATCGTCCAGCTGGCTGCGCGCCTGACACACAGCCCCATAGCCCTGATCTCTCTGGTGGATGCAGAGCGTCAGTGGTTTAAGGCTCGCTATGGTCTCCGGGTGAGGGAGACGCCCCGCGACCAGGCCTTCTGCGCCCACACGATCCTGCAGCCAAATCACCCGCTGGCCATTGAGGATGCGACGGAGGACCCGCGCTTCAAAAACAACCCGCTTGTCACCGGCGATCCTTACATCCGCGCCTACCTTGGGGTACCGCTGGTCAATCCAGAAGGCGAAGCTCTGGGCAGCCTCTGCGTGATCGACCGCAAAGCGCGATCGTTCGATGAAGGGGCGATCCGCGCCATGAAGACCCTGGCGCGGGCCGTTACCGCCAACCTCGAACTTCGGCGCGCACTCGTGCAAGCCCGAGAGACCGCACTCTCCGATCAGTTGACCGGTCTACCAAACCGGCGTGCGACAGTGAAAGCACTCTCAGCGGCTACCGCCGATCGGCGGCCTGTTGCCATCATCGCGGTGGACCTGGACCACTTCAAGGAGACGAATGATGGCGAGGGGCATGCAGCCGGTGATGCACTGCTCAAAGCCGCAGCTATTCGGCTACGTGAATCAGTCCGGTCCGGCGACACAGTAGGTCGCATTGGAGGTGATGAGTTCGTCGTTGTTCTCATGGATGTAGAAGATCGGCGCATCGTGGCCGGAATTGCAGAGCGCATCCGCGAGGCCCTGCACAGACCGGTGCCCTTTGGGTCACGACTACTCCGCCTTGGTGCTACACTCGGCGTCGCGCTTGCCCCTGCCGACGCTGACGAGCCTGAGATGGCGCTGCGGGTGGCCGATGAGGCTTTGATTCGAGCCAAGCGGGACAGACGCGGATGTATCGGTTCGGCGTGCCGGAAGGACGCAGATCAAATCCTTCGGGCAGCCTCTATCATACGATTATTCGATAGAGCGATGCACGAGGACGGAACGGTTGAAGGGGCTGCAGTTCAGCTCCAGCCGATTCTTTCGCTCAACAACGCAGCGATACCAAGCGCGAAGGTTCTAGCGGTCGAGGCGCTGGCACGTTGGGCTCACCCGGACATCGGCAATGTCCCTCCCGCAGAACTTCTTTCGCTAGTCGGGCCGGAGCGGGCCGCCGTATTTGGTCGTGCTGTTCGGGGTCAGGCACTCGCAGCCTTCGCTTCGCTCATGCCGTCCGGCTTCGCAGACGCGCGTCTTGCACTCAACCTTGCGGCAAGCGAGGTGGCGCGTGAGGATATGGCTCTAGCTGTTGCAGCTCAAGTGGAGCAAGCGGGGCTATCCCTCCACGCCGTGGAAATCGAGATCACCGAAGAGGTCTTGTTGGATCGCGTCAGCGATAGAGTCCTCGACCAACTTGCTGCCCTTCGTGGACGCGGAGCGCGTCTTGTGCTGGACGATTTCGGGACCGGTAATTCAGGACTCTCCCAACTTCTTCGCCTTCCATTGGATGGACTAAAGCTCGACAAGCGATTCGTTCAGGGGCTCGGTAAGGACACTCGGGCCGAGGAGATTGTAAAGGCGACGATTTCTCTCGCTCACAGTCTCGGGCTCCGGCTTGTGGCGGAGGGGGTCGAGACTGATCTGCAAGCATCGATGCTCTGTGCCTTGGGTTGTGATGCCGCGCAGGGCTTCCTCTTTGCTGCTCCGATGCACCCTGACGCACTCAGGCAATGGATGTCAGGGAGAGCATTCATGGCCACGTCTGGAGCTGCTTGGCTGAACACACATCGAAGCCAATAGGTAAGCTGATGTGACAGCGCCGCGAAGTAGGGATCCGGCGCTCGGCTGCCAGCTCAGCAGCCGAAGGGCCGCTCATCGCGCTGGCCCTCCCGAAATCGGTCCGTCCGCAGCAGGCCAGTCAGCGAAGGTTTCCCTGGCCAGACGGGCCTGCTGGCGGCCTGATTGATAATTGGCTCAGCGTGCCTGGAGGGTGTCGAGCGTCCGTCGGCTGTGCTCGATGATGGCCTGCGGATCGAACCTGCGCTCCTCCACAGGCTGGGCTGGCTGGTCGAGCCAGGTGGGCCGGACCGGGCAGAGCGAAGGCAGTTCATGGACGGACATGCTCGCGAGAATCGGGCGGCTACCGGCGCCCCTGCCGCCGTCCCACGCCCGATGGGTCCAAGCCGCCTCGACGTAAGCGATCCTCTCCTCGACCGCCCCGGTCTCGATGTCACGAGGGTAGCGGAGCGCGGGATCGCCGAGCACGACGGTCACCTCAGCCAGAGCATAGGAGCCGGTCGGCGAGTTCGTGCGGACACGGTCCCAGTTCAGGCCGCGGTTGCTGGAGTGTCCCAGGAAGAGGGCAGGCCCCGGTAGGCCGACCTCCCGCGCATCCAGGGCGTAGACGAAGACCTCGCCTCGCGAGGTGCCCTGTACGGGCGCCGGGCGGCCACCCGGATCACTGGGCGGCATCGGGCGATACGCAGCGCCGGGACGCGGCGGCACGCTGCTCTGCCGGAGCAGGACCGCCTTGTTCGCCCGCATCACGGCATGCATGGCCATGATCCGCGCTTCCATGCCCGCGCCCGTATGCGCGGCCCAAGCATCGACGCGCCCCCGCAGAAGCCGTGACAGGCACTCTCCAGGATTGTTGGCCCGTCCACAGCTCCCACCGCCGGTCTGCCCACCCATCTCCATCATAGAGATCATCTGCCGAAAGGCGGCGCCATCGGTCGCACCGAGTTGGCACTGATCCATGCGAGCCGGGCGGTTCAAGGATGACCGCATGCTGTAGGCCGACTGAGATACCGTGTCCCAGATCAGCGGTCCGACGATGACCGTTGCGAGGAAAGCCGGCCACCACCACTTGCGCCAGCGTCCACCTTCCACCACGAACCGCCCCCGTTCCCTGCCATCAGCAAGGGCTTATGCCTGCAACCCCGTCGCACGAGTGTCCCGCCGCCGGTACGCATGCGTCGTGCCTGTCACGCCGGCCTTACAGTTCGCATGATCTCGGACCCGCGTGACTGCTGGATCGATACGGGATCCCCGCCCTGCGGACGCCAGCACTCCCCTTCCACCATAGCCAGCGCCAACACCGCCCTACCTGCATCCTCACCAGGTCAATCTGACTCTTGATCCGGCCAATGCGGCGCACGCATGACAGCTGCTCACCGCAGGGCGGAGCCCGCAGCTTTGGCATCAGACCACCCTGGTCAGACTTGGCCTGCCAAGGCGCGGCGAGCGGCAGCAGCGAGGATCGGTGGGCAGTTCGGCATCTGGTCGAGACAGGGCCACTTGGCGCTGATCTGCGCTCGCCGTCGGAGATTGTAGTTCAGCTCGACGATGGTGAAGAAGGCAGCAC
Organism: Muricoccus radiodurans; assembly: GCF_050154705.1. Taxonomy (GTDB): domain Bacteria; phylum Pseudomonadota; class Alphaproteobacteria; order Acetobacterales; family Acetobacteraceae; genus Roseomonas; species Roseomonas radiodurans. Next base: position 22,046 of record NZ_CP189562.1, read on the forward strand.
CATAATGGTAGCCCGTGGCCTTGCTGACGCGTCCATCCGGCGCGGACTTGGCGCCGGACTGACAAGCCCGGATAGCGTCAACCGTCACCTGGTCCATTCGCCCAGTCGGGCTCACCTTCTTGAACGCGGCAGTGACGGGATTCACCACGCCCATATCGGCAGTGAGACGCATAATATACTGTACGAGCATGATGTCTTCCGGATTCGAGTTTTGGGCATTCTGCCCAACCGATGAATCCACATTGAAGAACATCGGCAGCTTGCCGTTGGCAGGCCGGGGTGCAAGCACGTGAACCATGGGATTGTTCAATTCCGGTCGTTTGGGTAGCGGGCGATTATACGAGAGTGCAACGGGGTGTAAGTCCTCTCCTAGGCTCATGCGACCGATGCGACGATGTGCGAAGCGAGCGCGACGGAAACCTATCTCTGAGCTTGGACAGTCAGAGAGAGCCACGGCCACGTCTTCGCTCCGCCTGCCGCGGCGATGATCTATGCCGGAGCTCAATGCCGAAGCAGAGTATGCTGGCAGGCGACGCTCCTGCACTTGACTGACACGAACGGCTGATCAGCGCATATGACATTCTCTCATCACAAACTTCGGACAGCCCCGGGACCTTGCCGTCTTATCAGGTTCATCGACGCGGATCAGCTCGAAGCTGAGCGGCACGGCGCCCCAAGCCCGCCTCATCAGGTGGGAGCGACACAGGAATGATTGCCGGCGAAAGTCGTCAGCGGAGGCCTTGCTAGCCGGGCGCCCCGATCCCGAGCAGCGCGTCCCGGACGATGCCCAACGCCGGATCTTCCGACGGGTGCTGCGGCTCGGCGAGGGCAAGTGTGCAAGGAATTGAGGGATCCAGGGGGCGCACAACAATCCCGGGGATGGGTTCGGATGCTGCGACGTCAGACACGATGGAGACTCCGAGACCTGACGCGACCGCCTTCTTCACCGCCTCTATAGTACCCATGGACATCGGTGCCGTCTGCATCTTGCGGTTGTCCAGCCACTGCATGACGAGCGCGTGCACAGCGCCGCGCTCGTGCTCCAAGACGGCCGTCTGCTCGGCGAAATATGCGGGCGTGACGGCCTTCGGTACGTTCCGCGCGGAGGCAGGGAAAATGGCGACCAAGACTCCGGAGCGCAGCGGCGTTATGTGGAGGCGGGAAGCCTTCACTGGAAGAGTGACCAGTGCGAGATCGAGCGCATTCTGCAGCACCGCATCCACGCTGTCCCGCGTCGGCATGTTCGTGACCAGTAGTTCTATGCCCGGGTAGTTTCTGCGCAGCGCGCGCAGGATGGGCGGCAGATCGTACATTAGCGCCGACAGCGTCGTACCCAGGCGAACCCGGCCGAGCCAGCCCTCGCGGTATCGACGCATCGCAGCCTCCGCTGCGTCGCACGCCGCAAAAATGTGCTGCGCCTGCTCCGCCAACTCCCGCCCCGGCGCGGTCGCGCGTGCCTGTCGCCCGCTGCGTTCGATCAGCCGAACGCCGAGACGCTGTTCGAGCTCGCGGACGTGCAGGCTTACGGCCGGCTGTGTCAGGTTGAGCCTCCGCCCGGCGGCGGTGAAATTGCCGAGCGCGACCACCTCCGTGAAGGTACGCAGCTGGTCGAGGTTTAGGCTCCGCATCCCAAAGCCCGCCTTATCAGAGGGATTTGAAGACTAGATTTCCCTTTGGCCACCCCGCACGTCAACTTCCGGGACCAGGTGCTTCGCAGCTCTGGAGATGCGTCATGGCCCGGACTATCGACAGTTTGCGGAGCCTGGACGGAAACCGGTCCAGCCAGGCTACCCGCTCCCCTGGGTCATGGGTGTCGCGTGCAGGGCACTATCCCGGTCATCCGAGAGGAAGCTCTGACGGCCACCTGCGCATTCAGGTCGCTCGCCCCTGTCGTGCTGAAATGACTCGTTCGCAGTCGCGTCGCTCCAGCCAGGCATCGGACGCCCGGCGTGCCTCCTGCCCCTGCCTCTCGGCCCGGAAGGAGGTACTAGCGCACAGCTTGCCACGCCGCAGCGCGTCGGTGCAGGTCATGCCGTTCCGCCGCAACTTCGTCACGAAGAGCGCACGCCTCACGGTCAATCCAAACCCCTCCCGAGTAGACGAGGCTGTCCCTCGCTCCATAGGTTTGCTGCAATGCTGATCAGCAGTTGCCCGAAGTGGACGTCCAAGGCCGGCCACCCTACGCAAGTTCCCTCGAAATCAGAATCGTTGGGCCAGCACGGTGAGAGCCTATCACTGGAGGTCCGGCTACTCGGTCCCCTGACGATCAGCCGCCCGAGCGTGCCACTTGCGCTACCGGCGTCACGGAAGATGCGCGCTTTGTTTGCCTACCTCGCGCTCGCTCCGCACCCTGTTCCTCGCGGACAGCTCTGCGAGCTCCTCTGGGACATCCCCGATGACCCCCGCGGCGAGCTCCGCTGGTGCCTCAGCCGCCTCCGCCGCGTCCTCGACACCCCCGGCCGACGCCGGGTCGAAACTCCCTCGGACGCCGTCTCCCTCAACCTCGCAGACACCTCCGTGGACGCGATCGAGGTCGCGCACGCCGCCCGCGACGGCATCGGGACGCTCGCCACGGAGCGGCTGCGCGCACTGGCCTCCCTTTTCGCCGGCGACCTCCTGGAGGGTCTGGAACTTGACCGCCTGCCGGCCTTCGAGGGCTGGCTCGTCGCCGAGCGCCGCCGCTTCCGCGACCTCCACGCCACCCTGCTGGAGGAGCTCGTCGGCCGCCTGCCGGACGAGGAGGCCGCCGCCCCGCTCGGCGCTTGGCTCCGGCTTGCCCCCTTCGACCTCCGCCCGCACGAGGCCGTGCTGGCCGCCCTCGCCCGCCGCGGCCGCATCCGGGAAGCGGAGGAGCATCTCGCGGCGACCGCCCGCCTGTTCGAGGCCGAGGGCCTCGACGCCGCCCCGCTCCGCGCCCTCTGGCGGGCGGCCCGCACCGGGGTGGAAGAAGCCCCGCGGCCCCGCGTCGCAGCCTGCCCCATATCCCCTGCCCCGGCCGAGGCGGCGGTGGAGGTCTCACCGGCCGGCGCCCGCCGCGCCTCCGTCGCCGTGATGCCCTTCACGGAGCTGACCGCCGGTCCCGGCCTCCCCGGCGGCCCCGCCGACGCGCTCGTCTATGACGTGATCACGCGGCTGGCGAAGCTGCGCAGCCTCTTCGTCATCGCGCCCGGCACCGTCTTCGCGCTGCGCGACCGCGGCGTCGCGCCGGCCGAGGCGGGCCGGATGCTCGGCGTGGACTACGTCGTCAGCGGCTCAGTGCAGCGCCGCGGCGGCCGCCTCGCCGTCGCGGTGGAACTTGCCGAGGCGCGCAGCGCCCGGATCGTCTGGACCGACGTGCTCGACCACGCGGCCGAGGACGCCTTCCTCGTGCTCGACGCGATCGGCAACCGCACCGTCGCCTCGGTGGCCGGCGAGATCGAGGCGATCGAGCGCAACCGCGCGATCCTCAAGCCGCCCGACTCCCTCGACGCCTGGGAGGCGCACCACCGCGGCCTCTGGCACATGTACCGTTTCAACCGCCCGGACAACGAGCGCGCGCGGCACTTCTTCGAGGCGGCGATCCGCCTCGACCCCACCTTCTCCCGCGCCTATGCCGGCCTGTCCTTCACGCACTGGCAGAACGCCTTCCAGGGCTGGGCGGAGCGTCCTGCCGCGGTGGAGGCGGCCTATGCCGCGGCCGGGCAGGGGCTGATGGCCGATGACCGCGACCCCGCCGCGCACTGGGCCATGGGCCGGGCGCTCTGGCTGCGCGGCCGCCACGACCCCGCCGTGGAGGAGCTGGAGCAGGCCGTGGCGCTGAGCCCGAACTTCGCGCTCGGCCACTACACCCTCGCCTTCGTCCACTCGCTCACCGGCGATCCGGGCACCGCGGTCGCCGCCTCCGACCACTCGCGCCGGCTCAGCCCCTTCGATCCGATGCTCTTCGGCATGCTCGGCGCGCGCGCCATGGCGCTGGTGCGGCTCGGCCGGTTCGAGGAGGCCGCGGAGGCCGGGCTGAAGGCCGCCGCCCGGCCCAACGCCCATGTCCACATCCCGGCGATCGCCGCCGTCTCCCTCGCTCTCGCCGGCCGGCTCGACGAGGCGCGCGCCCACGTAACTCGCGCCCGTGCGGCGCAGCCGCGATACCGCGTGGGCAATCTCATTGCCGCGACGAAGCCAGCCCTGGACAGCGAGAAGCTGTTTCGGGAGGGCGCGAGACGCATTGAGTTTGCTTGAAGGTCAAATCGCCGCAGTGCTTGCGTTGGCCTTCCGCTGGGCCAGTGTGTCAGGCACCGGACCATTGCTGACCTGGGGGTGCCCCGTGCTTGTTGCCGAGCTTCAAGAATGCTCCTCACACCAGCCGCCTATGGCGGCACCGGCTAGGAGGATCAAAGGGCGTCCTTTAGGGAGGCCAGATCTGGCCGTTGACCTAGTTGCTCTGACCGGAAATCTGCTCTGCGCGAATCCTCATTGCGTCATCTGTGACGTCGCGTGCGCGCCAATGGCCTGTGCTCGGGCGGAGTGACACAAGCCAGTACCTCTGACCGCTTCGCGCATTGTCTGTTGTCTGAGCAAAGGTTTCGGTGCCGAAGAGAACCATCTCGGTCGAAGCATCGAGAGTGACAGGTGATGCTTCCGGTGCAGGCATGACGGCGTTGACCATCGAGATTGGGAGCGCAGTTTCCCACTCCGCCCGACCCGTTGGACCGCTCAAGCGGGTCAGTCTCAAGCGTTGTCGGTGACCCAGTACATCCCGATGGAGCACGAGCACGCTGTCCGGATTGCGCAGGAGAAGCGGCATTTGGCTCGGCTCGCCAACAGTTCTGAGCAAGCCAGCCTCTTGGAACTCTGGACTCTCGGGCAGGGGCGTGAAATCGACATATCGAGCCCGGGTCAGGAGAGTCCACACTGGATCCTCGTCCCGGCGCCTTTCGCTCGCAGCGAGGTGCTCCCGACGCGCCGCCCAAAGCCGATGCCGGCCGGCTCTTGTGTGGTCCATATCCCCGAGAGGACCTCTCGTCCGAAACTGGTGAGCGTCCTGTTCATTCAGCAAGCCGAACCAGCGGTCCCCGACCGAGACACCGCGGCCCTGAAGCCATCCGGGGCCCGGGGCCATCCAGGCTGGCCGTGTCACATGCGGCGGAGACCGAGTGTTGTCAGCATTCACAGGATGCGCTGCGAGGGATCCGGGATCAATCCGCCACTCTCGTCCATCCATGGTGGTGAGCCGGAGCCCGTGATCGTCGAAGCGGTAGCTTTGCGCTCCCACCCCGAGAATACCTCGTAACTGAGGATTGTGCGCCTCCAGACGGGCCGTATCGGCCGTCACTTGCCCCTCGCGAGCGGAGATTCCGACCAAGCCAGACGGGAGCAGGATCCAGATTGTGCTCGCTTCGGCACCCAAGAGGCTTGGCGAGCCCTGAAAAGCCCGATCTGCCGTGGCGAGGCGCAGTCGCCGGGGTGCCACTCTCCCCGCCGTGTCGTAGATCCAGAGGTCCGTGACATGCCGGCTGCGCGAGCCTCGAATGGTGGCTTGGCGGTGCTCCGACCACGAGGTCCACTGCGTCGTGATTAGGAAGACCCTGTCGGTTTCCGCGTCGCGGATCCGGAGAGGCCCTCCTGCCAACTCGGGTGGGCTGAGGCTCATCCGACCGGGTTGCAGAAGCGCCCATGCGCCCCCGGCCAGCATAAGGAGAGCGAGCGAGGCAACGATCAAGCACCCCCAGAGTGAGCTGGTGTTCTTCCTATGCTCTTGGGTCTGGACTGTCGTCCTGCTCGGTCCTTGGTGCACCGGGAGATGCCTGCTTTCACTTCCCGTCAGAGTGTCTTTGTCATGCGGAGGAGGGGAACAGACGCTCCGCCGCGATCATCATGAATCGCCTCGATCGCCTGGTAACCGCAAGCACGATATAATGGCTCGCCGGATCTCGATGCGACCAGCTCAGCTCGACGGAAGCCCTCCGCACGCGCCGCTTCTTCACACAATCTGAGAACCAAACGCCCGACACCTCGCCGCGCAAAGGCCGGATGTGTATACATGGCCCGTACCCGCGCCGGGTCCCGGGATGGATCGAGGAGTGCAGCGCTGCGTCCAGTCGAGCGGTCGCCGCCATACATGGTAGCCCGACGGCTCCAGCCTCCGCATCCGGCGAGAGTGCCATCCTGCTCGACGGCGAAGTACGTGCGGTCAATGATCAGCTGGCTATCGAGGCCCATGAACGCCCGACTGGCTGCAATCTGCGACTCGTCCAGGAACGGCTTCTGCAGATCGGCGATGGCCATGTCGATGAGCTGGTGGAGAGCCAGGACATCCTCCTCGAGGGCTACTCGGTGGTATAAGAGGCCTTTCACGTGAGTCACTCCGTCTCGGTGGGCCCGGCACTGCCGGTCGCATTCTGCATCCCGTCAATCCGAGAACGGATCGTGCTGTGGCCCTTGCCTAGCCTCTCGACCGAGCCAGATCGGACCAAGCTAGTGGTGTACGTAAGAATGCATTGACTTGGATCCTGGCGAGGCTTGAACACATCGTAACTGTGGCTAGCAAAGGCTGTGCGTCGGAGCGGCGTGGAGGCATCCCGTCGCGATAGTCCGACAATCAATACGGGAAATCTGTGTCGAGGTCGTCGCGTCGGCGTCACGTCTGTCGCACGTCTGAGTAAAGACGCCGAAGGCCGGCCGCCAGCAGGCTCACGCCACGCCAGCTCGCTATGCAGCATCATGCCAAATCATCGTCGTAGTGCTTCCCATCATTCAATCCGATCTTTTGGCTGCTTCCGTGGCGAGCAAAGCTAACAAATGCATTGCGCAGAACGTGGACATCCCTGTTTGTGTCATGGATGTCCCATCGCGTAACCTCAAGCCATGCGACACCACGCGTCGTAACAACATCGAGCAGGTCTGCTTCGTCTGGGACCCAAACTTGCCGTTCCACCCGATTAGCATAAAGATCGATGCCCGCCGTGCCAGCGCCTGGCCCCTCCCGCAATTCGTACACACGAGTTTTTGCAACCTCATCATTAAAGCCGAAATACTGGTCAGCCCGATCCTGGTATTGCGGGTCACGTAGCCGCCGCCCAACGGCCTCATCGAACCAGCCAGGCCGCTTGACTGTCCTGAAGCGTCCGTTCGCCCATTGAGTTAGCGATCGCTCGTCCATCTGACCTTCCTCCACGCCGCAAGGTCGCGGCCAGACTCGCAAATTGCGCGTCGGACTTCCGGATCGGAATGTATCCGTGCATGCCTGACCAGCAGATCAGAATTCGCGGGACGAACACGGCTCGGGCAGCGTCGAGCCATTTGGCTGTGTTGCCCGGTCTGCCGTGAAGGTCACGCCATCTGTCGTGCCCTGGATAAGTAGGTCCTGCTCTCCACGGACTGCTACGGGACACCCCGTCCAGATGTAAAAATATGCGGGCAGCCCGTCGACGTTACCTGCCGCAGCGAAACTGTCCGGCCCAGCGCCACTCGCTCTGACGCGCACCGTCAGGGGGGCGAGCGCATCATCCACGGAGCGCGGGCATGGTAGGTCGTGCTGAGGCTCATTCGGCCGCCTCCGGGAGCGAGCAGGAGGTTAACCGCCCTCAGGAAGGCGGCTGACGCCCGTGGCCACGGGCTGACGCTTTGCTATGTTCGGTCAGGAAGCATTAGTCGATCTGCCGCTCCGAGACGCAATCACGCCATGGATACGGCCGGATTACGCCTGAACTCGAAGCACCATGAACCGTGGCACCCGCTTTAAGAGGCTCTGTCGAACATCGACGGAAGCGCACGATTCAAGGCCCGCTGCAGATTTTCCAGGGTGATCGGCTTCGGGACGAAGTCGTCCATCCCGGCGGCAAGGCATTCCCGCTCATCCGCCTCCAGGGCGCTTGCCGTGACGGCAATGAGCGCACTACGAAGGGAGCCCTCGACAGCCTCTTCCGATCGAATAGCCCGTGCCACACCCACACCGTCAAGGACAGGCATGTGCATGTCGAGGAGTACGATGCGGTGTCGCCCTGCGCGCCAGAGCGCGAGCGCCTCGGAGCCATCGGTTGCCAGATCCGCTTCGAACCCGAGCAGGGACAGCTGTCGCTTCAGAACCTCTCGGTTGATCGGGTGATCATCGGCCACCAAGAGCTTCGGTCGCCTGACACTCACTGAGGCACACACGTCCGATACAGGCGTTAGGGGCAGCGCGGCCACATCGGGCGCACGACGAAGCGTCAGTGTGACCTGGAAGCGGCTGCCCTGCCCCGGGGTGCTCTGGACCGTCACGTCCCCGCTCATCATGCCGGCGAGCCGCCGGACAATGTTCAAGCCCAAACCGGAGCCACCATACCGCCTCGTCGTCGACCCGTCCGCTTGAGCAAAGGGCTGGAACAGGCGGCTTACTTGTTGCTCGGTCAAGCCGATGCCGGTGTCCTCGACTGTCATGCGGACACGGACATTGCCTTCTTCCCCGGCCCTGATGTCGGTCAGCACCAGGATATAGCCCGCGTGCGTGAACTTGACGGCATTGCCGACGAGGTTGGACAGGATCTGACGCACCCGCACGGGATCCCCGCTGACCATGTCCGACTGGACAGGGGGTTGAGTAATGAGGCGGAGGGACTTACGGCTTGCCTCGGCGGCGAAGTTCTCCATTACCTCCCCAATGAGGTCCGAAAGAGAGAAGGTCACCTGTTCCAGCTCGAGCCGGCCCTCCTCGATCTTCGAGACATCTAGGATGTCGTCGATGATGCGCAGCAGGGCGCCGGCGCTCCCGCGCATGATGGACAGACAGCGGGTCTGGTCCGCCGTCAACTCCCCGGAGCGCTCCAGGATCTCCATCATGCCCAGCACGCCATTCATCGGGGTTCGGATCTCGTGGCTCATGGTAGCCAGGAAGGTGGACTTCGCCCGCGCGGCTTTCTCCGCCGCGTCGCGCGCCGCCTCGGCCTCATCCCGTGCCCGTGCCAACTCCTCCTCTCGCAACCGAAGGGTCGTGATATCGCGATAGACAATGATGTAACCGCCGGCTTCGAGCGGTGCGACCGAGATTTCCAGCCAGCGTCCGTCCGGTGCAGCGCGAGTGTATCGCATGCCCTCCGGCGCGCGAACGCTGGCGCAGCGCTGGCGAACAAAAGCGTCAAGTTCCGCGGCGTCGGGGGGAGGGGGACCAAAATCACCCCGCACGGCCTGGAAGCGCATCAGGTCCGTCATGGGGATCCCAGGTTGGACCAGTTCGGCCGGCAGGCCCAACAGGCGCTCGAACTGGGAACTCGCGAAGTGGAGCCGGAGGTCACCGTCCCAAAGCGCCACAGCATCCTGCATGTACCGGAGTGCAACGTCCTGCGGCAACGCCGGGAGGCAGCCGTGCCGATTGGTCGAGGTCGGGTCGGGAGGAGATTGCTTGTGCATGGAAGTGGCCGGTTATGCCCGACAAGGCCTTGTGTTCACCAGACACAGAGCGGCGCCAAGCCGATCAGTCCCTCCGGGAGCACGAGAGCGTGGAGATAGGTTGGGGCCGGCGAAGAGTATAGGAGGGCTTGAACAAAACAGGAACATGCTCCCATAGTCGATCGGGTGTGTGGAGGCAGCCCCCGATGCCCGATTCGTCCCGTTCCGCGTCCGATCTCGTGCCCGCCTCGGACGAGGAACTGGCGACCGCTCTGGCCTATGCGCTGCGCTTCGACGCCCGCGGCAAGGCCCGCCGGGGCGGGGGCGACCTGGCCGCCAGCCTCGCTGGCGAGCGCCTGGCCGAGCACCTCCGGCGCGCCGGCTTCGTGCTGATGCGGGAGAAAGGCGCCCGTCCGCACAGCGCAGGCTGAACCGTGCGGGCGCGCTACGCCGAGCTCGGGGCCCAGTCGAACTTCTCCTTCCTCGACGGCGCCTCGCACCCGGCCGAGTTGGCCCTGACCGCGGCCGAGCTGGGCCATGCCGGCCTGGGGCTCTGCGACACCAACAGCCTCGCCGGCGTGGTGCGCGGGCATGTCGCGGCCAGGCAGCTGGGCCTGCCCTTCGCCGTGGGCGCCCGCCTCGAGCTGCTGGACGGCTCGCGCTACCTCGCCTGGCCCACCGACCGCGCCTCCTACGGCCGCCTCACCGCCCTGCTGTCGCGGGCCCGCATCGCCGCGCCCAAGGGAGAGTGCCATCTCTCCCGCCCCGACCTCCTCGCCCATGCCCAGGGGCTGATCCTGGCCGCCATCCCGCCCGAGGCGCCGGACGCAGCTTTCGCCGCGCGGCTGCGGCAGGACGCCCGAGACCTGCGGGACCGCTTGGCGCTGCCGCTGTTCTGCGCGGCCTGGTGCACCCGGGACGGCGGTGACCGCGGGCGTCTGAAGGTGCTGGCCGGCATGGCCGCCTCCTGCGGCGCCCGCCTGCTCGCGACCAACCGGGTCCGCTACCACCACCCCGCCCGGCGGCGGCTGGCCGACGTGCTCTCCGCCATTCGCCTGCGGACCACCGTCGATGCCCTGGGCTTCGCGGCAGAGCTGAACGCGGAGCGCTGCCTCAAGTCCCCGGCCGACATGGCGGGCCTCTTCTCCTCCCACCCCGAGGCCCTGCTCGCCACCCTCGACGTGCTCGAGACCACCCGCGGCTTCTCCCTCGACCAGCTCCGCTACGAGTACCCGGACGAGATCCTGGAGCCGGGCCGCACCGCTCAGGAGACCCTGGAGGCCCGGGTCTGGGCGGCGGTGAACGAGCGCTGGCCACTCGGCCTCTCCCCCAACGCCCGGGGCCGCCTCGCCCACGAGCTGCAGCTGATCGGGCAGCTGGGCTACGCGCCCTACTTCCTGACCGTCCACGAGATCGTCCGCTACGCCCGCGAGAGGGGCATTCTCTGCCAGGGCCGGGGCTCGGCCGCCAACTCGGCCGTCTGCTACGTCCTCGGCGTCACGGCCGTGGACCCGGACAAGCACGACCTCCTCTTCGAGCGCTTCGTCTCCGCCTCCCGCGGCGAGCCGCCCGACATCGACATCGACTTCGAGCACGAGCGCCGCGAGGAGGTGATCCAGCACCTCTACGCCCGCTACGGCCGCGAGCGCGCCGCCATCTGCGCCACCGTCATCCGCTACCGCGGCCGCTCGGCCATCCGCGAGGTGGGCAAGGCCATGGGCCTGTCGGAGGACATCACGGGACGGCTGGCCAAGATGGCCTGGGGACCGGGGCGGGATGGCAGCCTCGCCGACATCGCCCGGGCCGAGGGGCTGGACCCCGATGCGGACCGGCGCCTCGGCATGGCCTTGGAGCTGGCGGAGGAGATCCAGGACTTCCCCCGCCACGTCGCGACCCATGTCGGCGGCTTCGTCATCACCCGCGGCCCGCTGATCGAGCTGGCGGTGGTCACCCACGCCAGCATGCAGGACCGCACCACGCTCGAGTGGGACAAGGACGACATCGACGCCCTCGGCATCCTGAAGGTCGACGTGCTCGGCCTAGGCATGCTCTCCGCGCTCCGCCGCGCCTTCGGGCTCATCCGCCAGCACAAGCGCCGCCAGGTCGACCTCGCCGGCCTGCCGAAGGACTGCCCGGCCACCTACGAGATGCTCCGCCGCGCCGACAGCCTCGGCGTGTTCCAGGTCGAGAGCCGGGCGCAGATGAACATGCTGCCCCGCCTCAAGCCGCGGACCTTCTACGACCTCGTGGTGCAGGTCGCGATCGTCCGGCCCGGGCCCATCCAGGGCGACATGGTCCACCCCTACATCCGGAGGCGGTGGGGGCTGGAGAAGCCGGAATACGCCGGCCCCTCCGAGGAGCACGGCGAGCCGGATGAGCTGCAGAAGGTGCTGGAGAAGACGCTGGGCGTGCCGCTGTTCCAGGAGCAGGCGATGCGGGTCGCCATCGTCGCGGCCGGCTTCTCGCCGGAGGAGGCGGACGACCTCCGGCGGGCCATGGCGACGTTCAAGTACACGCAGGGGGTGGGGATCTACCGCGACCGGCTGGTCGAGGGCATGGCCCGGCGCGGCTACCCCCGCGACTTCGCCGAGCGCTGCTTCAAGCAGATCGAGGGCTTCGGCAGCTACGGCTTCCCCGAGAGCCACGCCGCCTCCTTCGCCCACCTTGTCTACGCCTCGGCCTGGGTGAGGAAGCACCACCCCGGCGTGTTCGCCTGCGCCCTGCTGAACAGCCAGCCGATGGGCTTCTACGCGCCGGCGCAGATCGTGCGGGATGCCCACGCGCACGGGGTAGGGGTCCGGCCGGTGGACGTGAACCGCTCGGGCTGGGACAGCACGCTGGAGCCGGACCGGGACAGCCGGGACGAGCTGGCGCTGCGCCTCGGGCTGCGGGTCACGGCGGGGCTATCGGAGGAGGAGGGGCGGCAGCTGATCCGGGCGCGGGATGCCGGCAACGGCCGGCCTTTCGCCTCGGTGGAGGAGGCGGCCTACCGCGCCCAGCTCAGCCGGCACGCCCTCTCGGCCCTGGTCGAGGCGGACAGCTTCGCGGGGCTGGCCACCCCCCGCCCTCGGGCACACTGGGCGGCGCGGGCGGTGGACACGAGAGCGCAGACGGAGCTGCCGCTGTTCGCGGCGACCGAGGGGCCGCAGATCGAGGAACCCGCGCCGGTCCTGCCGGAGGAGCGGGAGGGGAGGGCGGTCGCGGCCGATTACGGCGCCACCGGCCTGACGCTGCGGCGGCACCCGCTGGCGCTGCTGCGGCCGACCCTGGACCGGCTACGGCTGGACGACACGCGGCGGTTCCGGGCGGCACGGCAGGGACAGACGATCCGGCTGCCCGGGCTGGTGCTGCTGCGGCAGCGGCCCGGGACGGCGAAGGGCGTGGTGTTCGTCACCGTCGAGGACGAGCACGGGGACGCGAACCTCGTCGTCTACGAGAAGGTCGGGGCCGAGCACCACCGGGCCCTGATCAGCGCCCGCCTTCTGGTCGCGGAGGGGCGGGTGGAGCGCACGGAGGAGCACGCCGAGGTGCCGATCCTGCACCTCATCGTGCGCCGGCTCACCGACCGCTCCGACCTGCTGGACGGGCTGCAGGGGATCGGGGGGGCAGGTCCAGGTGAGGAGGCGGACTGGGCGGATCGGGCGCTGGGCCGAGCGGACGAGGTGCGGCGACCGGATCCGGGTTCGCGGCAGGATGCGGCGAAGATGCCGCCCAGTCGGGACTTCCGATAGGCGGGCCCGCACGTCACCATGCCAGCGCGACGAGCCCGGGAGAGGCAGAGGATGCGGGTCCGATTGGACATGCGGGACAGCACGGGAGCGGCGAGACCGCTCGGCGATGCGGAACTGACCCAGTCACTCCTGGAGGAGCTGCGGCGTCAGCGCGGCGCAGACGAGCGGTCCACCGATGTCACCATCGGGGGTGCCAAGTGCACGGCCACCTGGCGGCACAACGACGTGGCGTCCGTGATCGTGCCGTCCCGCGAGGCCGCGAAGGCCTGGCCCGGGTTCCGCCCGATGCCCGGCCGGTAGCCAGGCCGTCAGAACAGCGAGGCCTGGGCCTTCTGCTTGGGGCCGATATCGCCGCCGCCCACGTCCCTCTCCTCTGCCCGTCGTGCTTCTCGCCGCGCGCCACGATGCGGAGCGCTCCGTCCGGCAGCGGCCGTTGCAGCGCCTTCGCCTCCGACCAGGGCGCCCGCATCCAGATCTCCCGCTCCTCCTCGGTGGTCAGGATGACCGGCATGGCCTTGGGGTGGACGGCGCCGACCTCGGCGTTCGGTTCGCTGGTCAGGAAGGCGTAGAGGTCGGCCGTCACCTCGCCTTCCTTGACCTTGCGGACGGACGTCCACTGCGGGGCCCAGATGCCGGCGAAGAAGGCGAGCGGCCGGTCCTCGGCCAGGGCGAACCACACCGGCTGCGATTTGCCGTCCGGCAGGCGCTCCGGTTCGGAGAAGGAGGTCAGCGGCACGAGGCAGCGGTGCTCGGGCGAGAGCCACCGGCGCCAGTGCGGCGAGCCCGTGTTCCGGACGTTGGTCACGCCGGGGTCGGTCTTCTTGCCCTGGAGGGCGAAGGCCGGCGACGGCATGCCCCACCGCGCCATGGCAAGCTCGCGCGTCCCATCCGCCGCCGTCCGCACGATCGGCGCCGGGTAGTCCGGGAACACGCCGGGCAGCGCGGGCAGGTTGCCGACGCTGTCCTGCATGGCCTTGGCGAGTGCCACGATCGCCGCCTTGTTGCTGGTCATTGAGTAAAGATTGCACATACGAGCAACGGTAGCCGCCCGAGCCGGTTGAGAGAATGCCGTCAACGATAGCGCGCTACCAACATCGCGATGGCTTGTCCGGGGCTCTTCATGGTGGACGTGAGGAATATTGGCCAATGGCGGCGGGTCAGAGAAAGGGGAGCTCGATGAGTGCCAGCGCAGGCGGCGACTTCACGCTGAGACAGGATGGCAGCGCAGTCAGCAACTTCGCGACCCTCGACCAGGCGAAGGCTGCTGGACTGAAGCAGGCGGCTGAGGCCGCTGCCAAGAGTCCTCCGCAGTCGGCAGTATTCACAGTTACGGACTTGTCGGGGGCGGAGGTATGGAAGATCGCGTCCACGCCGTAGCCTCGACCTCCGATATCCACGCCGGCACTCTGACGGTCTGAGCACATTGCCAAACAGGCCGCCCCACGCCTCCCGAGATGTTCGCCGCGCGCCCTGTCTTCGCTCCGTCCTGCCTCAGACCGGAGCGGTTGACATCAACGCCTCAAGCGAACTTGGCCAATCCGCCCGACGTCCCTCGCGCGGCGCTCCGACGCTTCACGCCTCGCAAGAGCGCGAGTTGCTCCTTGGTTCCATAGCGGTTGGCGACGAGTTCATCGATGAAGTCGGACCAGAGCATGGGCTTGCCGACTCTCATCGCGTAATCGCGTACATCGCAAGGTGTCCAGATCTGATGGTGCGATGTCTTGTACCAGGGGGTCGCGACCTGAAGAACCTCCGCCACGATCGTCGAGCAGTTCTTGCGGAGGAACTTGTAGCTGGCATTCTGCTTCATCCGGATCGAACGCCATTTGGCGACCATCTTGTTCACGTTCAAATTCTTGATGCGGATCACGTGGTCAGGGGCGTAGTTCTCGAGCGCGACGTCGGCGAAGAGCGAGGGCTTGGAGACCGCCATGAACTTGACGCCGGATTTCCAGCCGTCGTTGAAGTTGGTGACCCCCTTCTTCCCGGCATCGGTCAGCTTTCCCGGCCAGAAGCTCACGTAATCGTCTGTGCCAGCGACCAGACCCGTGCTCGATCCGTCGACGACCATCTTCCCCGAATTGTCCTCGGCATCAACAAGGGCACGGGTATCCGTATAGTGGTCAGTGATGCTGAGGCTCGCGTGTCCGGTCCAGGTATGCCCGCCGGAAGTATCGATGAAATGGTTCTGCCAGATCAGAACGGTCGCCATACATCCTCCTTGGTCTTTGAGGCCATCGAACTTCATGCGTCCGATGCTTCGGACGCGCTCAGGTCGGCTCTTCAGCCCCAGCGGCAAGAGGAATGACGCCGGTGCCATGTGAGCCGCGACGTTGCAGGAACAATCAACCAGAGTGGCTGAGGTTCGTCCAATTTCCTGTGCGGAATTTCCTGGAATTGTCTGGACAATCCAACGGTGCAGCCCGCCGGTGAAGGCCGCAACCCGGATCTTTGCACCTTGTACGACGCGAGCGCTCCCGATGGAGGTCTAGCCGATGTTGATCGTTGATTCGCAGGTCCATATCTGGGCCGCCGAGACGCCGGACCGCCCCTGGTCGCCGCTTCATGCAGGAGCCGCTCAGCGCGCAGAGCCCTTTTCCGCGGACGATCTGCTCACCGAGATGCGGGCGGCCGGCGTGAAGGCCGCCGTCTTGGTTCCCCCATCCTGGGAGGGCACACGCAATGAACTGGCCCTGGACGCGGCGCGGCGTCACCCCGCGCGCTTCGCCGTGATGGGACGATTGCCTCTCGAACATCCTGATAGCCGCGATCGAATGGCGGAATGGCCCTATCTCCGAGGGCTTTTCGGCGCACGGGTAAACTTCCGTCCTGCCGCAAGCCGTGCCTGGCTGCAGGACGGCACCGCCGACTGGCTGTGGCGTCAGGCCGAGCGCGATGGGCTATGCCTCATGGTCTTCGCCCCGCATGACTTGCTCCGGATCGGCGCCGTCGCGGCCGCCCATCCCAACCTGCGCATCGCCTTGGACCATATGGCGCTCTCCGGCGAGGAGAAGGGGGAGGCCGCTTTCGCGAACCTGCCGGACTTACTGGCACTGGCACGGCACCCCAACATCGCCGTGAAGGCGTCGGCACTCCCCTGCGTTGCGGCCGACGACTACCCGTACCGCAGCCTGCATGAGCCGATCCGGCGGGTGGTGGATGCCTTTGGCCCCGAGCGCGTCTTCTGGGGCAGCGACCTCACGCGCCTTCCCTGCTCCTACAGCCAGGCCGTTCGCCTCTTCACAGAGGAGCTGCCCTGGCTGTCTGGAGCGGAGCTGGAAGCTGTGATGGGGGGAGCCATCTGTGACTGGCTGGACTGGCCCGCCCCGCGGACGTTGAGCGACGCGACGATGTGACCCTGGGCGCCCGGCGGCCGCACCGGCCGGGCCAGCCCCACTTCGCGGAGCGCCGTCGAGGTCGCCACACGATCCCTATTGGCGCTCGATACCAACACGCGCCGCCACCTCCGGCCACTTCGCCACCTCATCGCGCACAAAGGTCTGCGCCTCCTCGACGCTCGTTCCGCGCACCTCCGCGCCCAGCGCGACCATCCGCTCCTGAACCTCCGCTGTCCGGAGCTGGAGGTTGATGTCGGCGGAGATCTTCGCCGCCACGGGTTCGGGCAATCCCGATGGCGCCAGGATCACGCCCCAGCTGGAGGCTTCGAACCCCGGCAAGCCGCTCTCGGCCACGGTCGGTACGTCGGGGAGCAGAGGCGACCGTGCCGCCGTGCTGATGGCGAGCGCCTTCAGCTTGCCTCCGCGGATATGGCCGAGAACCGCCGCCATGGTGTCGAACATCACGTCTACCCGCCCGGCCATCAGATCTGGATGGGCGGCGCTGCTGCCCCGGTAGGGCACGTGCACCAGCTTCGCGCCGCTCTGCAGCGCGAAGAGCTCCCAGGCCAGGTGGGTGATCCCGCCGGTGCCGGCGAAGGTCACACCCTCCGGACGGCGCTTCGACCGGTCAATCAACTCGCTTGCGCGGGCCGCGGGAAAGTCGGGGCCAGCCACCAGGACCAGTGGCACGGAATAAGCCGTCGTCAGCGCCATCACGTCCCGCAGAGTGTCGAAGGGCAGGCGATAGAGCGCCACGTTGATCGCATGGGTTACGGCACTGATCCCGAGCGTGTGCCCATCCGGCGCGGAACGGGCAATTGCCTCCGTGCCGATGATGTTGTTGGCACCGGCGCGGTTCTCCACCACGACTGACTGTCCCCAGCTGGCCGGCAGGCGCTCGGCGAGGAGCCGCGCCGTGATGTCGATGGCCCCGCCCGGCGTGGCCGGCACGATGATCCGCACAGGACGGCTGGGGAAAGCGACCTGGGCACGAGCGCGTGCCGGCCAATCCAGCGCAGCGGCTGCAGTAAGCGCCGTCCGTCTGTCCAGGCGCGGCCAACTGTCCGCCTTGGCGGGCGCGCAGGGCTGCTTCTGCATGGGACGTCCTCCTTCCCGCGCTACCGTACGGGCAGGCCAGTTTGGCCCCGTCGACACGTGGAGGCCAGGAGCCAGCAGCAAAGTGTGTCGGTTCGCTAAGTCTTGCTCCCCTCCGGGGCCTCGTTCCGCTACGCCGGGTTTGTTGTCCATGCCATAGGGTGGGTCGGTGACCATGAGGTGCGGCCGAACGCCGGCCGGCGCAGATTCCACGACGACAGGGTCGGTGGAGGCACCGCAGATCAGGCGGTGACTGCGGAGGAGCCAATGATCACCCAGAGTCGATACGAGCTCGGCCGGCGGCGGAGGGAAAGCATCCGGATCGGTCAGACTTGGTGCGGCGGGCGGTTCTAACCCGCCGGGGCAGTGCAGGGGAGGGCGCCTAGGCAGACCGTTCGGAGGCCCCGACGAAGCCAAGCTCTCACTGATTCACTGCCTTGAACAACCTTGATCAAGTGAGCATCTTGAACCCGGTACCCGGGGAGGGGCTGAATGGCGACGCTGAACTTGTACGAAGCGCGGACCCAACTCTCCCGTCTCGTCGACCGCGCGGCGGCAGGCGAGGAGATCGTCATCGCGAAGGATGGTCGACCTCTCGCCCGCCTCGTCCCACTCGCCATGCCGGGCAAGTCCCGCGAGTTCGGCTTCCTGCGAGATGAGGTCTGGGTCGGACCGGACTTCGACGCCCCGCTCCCGGACGAACTGCAGCGGGCCTTCGAGGGCGGGTGAGACTTCTCCTTGACACCCAGATCCTGATTTGGGCGGTGACCGACCCATCACGTCTTCCGCGCCCGGTCGTGGCCGCCCTGTCCACGCCGGAGAATACGCTCCTTGTCAGTGCGGCCTCGGTCTGGGAGATCGCGATCAAGGCGGCCCTCGGGCGCCTCCGCTTTCCACTCGATCGGATCGACGCCGTGCTCGAGCGCGCCGGTATGGAGCCTCTGCCGATCCGGGCCGCGCACGCCGTCGCCGCCGGTGCGTTGCCCCGGCACCACGGTGACCCGTTCGACCGTATGCTCATTGCCCAAGCCCAGGTGGAAGACCTCGTCCTCGTCAGCACAGATGCGGCCATGGCGGCCTACCCGATGCGGCTCTTCGGGCGCGACGCCGGGTGATGGTCGTAGCTTTGTCTCCTCCGCACCCGCTCCGGTCTCACAGGTCTCAAGCCACCACTCCCATCACCAACCGCGTTGCGCATAACCGACCCGGCAGGCGATCGCGTCGGGCCGCGACCCGACGCGTGCGGCGACCTGACACCCGCGACCGCCGACACGCTCACCTCTTCCAGCGGTTCCGGTCTCAAAACCGCAAGCAGCCACGGCCAGGAGTGAAGCGTGGTAGCAGCATGTCCCACCGCCGTGGCGCCCTTCGGCGCGGGATGGGGTGGTCTGATCCGCCCCGTCCTGCGCCTAGGCCCTGAAGCCGCCGTCGATCGTGTGCATCGCGCCGGTGACGAAGCTCGCCTCCGGTCCTGAGAGCCAAGCCACCATCCCCGCCACGTCCTCCGGCCGTCCGTGGCGCTTGATGGCCATGACCGCATGCTGGATGTCCTTCATCGGCCCGTCCGCGGGGTTCATGTCCGTGTCGATCGGCCCGGGCTGCACGACATTCACCGTGATCCCGCGCGGACCGAAGTCCCGCGCCAGTCCGCGAGCCATGCCCTGCAGCGCCGACTTGCTCATCGCGTAGGCCGAGAGGCCCGGGAATGGGATGCGGTCGCCGTTGACGGAGCCGATCACGATGATCCGTCCACCCTCCGGCATCCGCCGCGCCGCCTCCACCGCCGCGTGGTAGGGCGCGGCCACGTTGATGCGGATCAGCCGGTCCACCTCGTCCGGGTCCGCCTCCAGCGGGTCGCCGAAGGCGCCGACCCCGGCATTCACCACCAGCACGTCGAGCGGCCCGCTGTCCCGCACCCGCGCGATCACCGCGTCCCTGTCCGCGCTGTCCGTCACCTCGGCTCTCGCCCCCGTCTCCGCCGCGAGCCGTTCCGCGGCCTCTCGCGATCCGGCATAGGTGAAGGTCACCGCTGCCCCCTCGGCCGCGAAGCGCCGCACGATCGCCGCCCCGATGCCGCGGCTGCCGCCGAGCACGAGAACGGACTTGTCCCGAAAGCCGGCCATCAGGCCCTCCTTGATGGTTAATATAGTGAACGCTACACAAAACCGTCGGAAGCCTCGTCAAGGTGTCTTGTAGCGATGACTACAGATGCTCTGCGCGCCCGCGGTCGCCCCCGCCGCTTCGACCTGGAAGCCGCCCTCGCCACCGCCCAGGGCCTCTTCCATGCTCATGGCTATGATGCGGTCAGCGTGGCCGACCTCACCGAGGCGCTCGGCATCAACCCGCCAAGCTTCTATGCCGCCTTCGGCAGCAAGGCCGCCCTCTACGCCCGCATCCTCAGGCGCTACACCGCCTTGCAGGGCGTTCCGCTGGACGAGATCCTCCGCCCCGGCCGCCCCGTGGCCGAGGCCCTGGCGGAGGTGCTGGAGGAAGCGGCACGCCGCTACGCCGCCGACCTCTCGTCGGCCGAGGCCGGCGCCGGCTGCCTCGTCATCGAGGGCAGCCGCTCCAAAGCTCCCGAGGCGCGGGAAGCCTCCCGCGCCCTCAGCTCGGCGGCCGAGGACAAGATCCGCCGGTTCATCGCTGCCGCGCACCCGGAAGCGGCCGAGCCCCTCGCTGACTACGTCGTCACCCTGATGACCGGCCTCTCCGCCATGGCCCGCGACGATGCCCACCGTCTCGCTCTTGGGCATGTAGACGATGTCGCCGGGCCCGGCGGTTCTTTTCCCCTCGTCGGACGTGATGGCGAGTCGGCCCTCGAGGACGATCATCACGTCATCCACGGCCATCGTCTCCTGCAAGCCCTGGCCCGATTGGTACAGTCCGTAGCCGATCGTGTCGGCCTGCCGTGACGCTCATCGACGAGATTAGCGGCGAAGACGTCGCCGTCCTGCCCGGGCGAGCGCTCGAACGAAGCGTCGGCGGGGGAGAAAACGGCGCTGTTGCGAAATCCTGGTGGGCTTGCATGTAGACGGGCATGAGCAAGGGAGCAGCGCCGGCCGGTCGGTCGAAGACGCGGTATCGTGTGCGGAACTGGGCTGAGTATGACCAAGGGCTGGTCGCCCGCGGCGACCTGACGGTCTGGCTCTCGCCGGACCTGGCCTGGCAGGCGCTGGAGAGCACGGGGCGGCGGGGCCGGCCGCAGGTCTTCAGCGACACGGCCCTTCAGTGTGCGCTCACCATCAAGGTGCTGTTCCGGCTGCCGCTGCGGGCGGCTCAGGGCCTAGTAGGGAGCCTGATCCGTTTGGCTGGGCTCGGCTGGCCGGTGCCGCACGACAGCACCCTCTCGCGGCGGCAGCGGGACCTGACGGTGATCATCCCTTACCGTTCCCGGGGTGAGTCGCTGCATCTCGTCGTGGACAGCACCGGGGGCGACGCCTCTGGAAGCGATGGAGCGGCTACCACCGCCGCAGCCTGGCCGAGACAGCGATGTCACGCATCAAACGCCTGGGCGAGCGGCTCGCAGCGCACGATCCCGCCCGTCAGGTCGCCGAGGTGCAGATCCGCTGCGCCATTCTCAACACCACCAACCGGCTCGGCATGCCCGATCCCGTCGCCGTGGCCTGATATCAGCGCCCAACTGCGGCCTCGCGACCTCAGCCAGAATTATTCAACAGAGCCCAGCCGGAGGCAGGCTTCATAGGATGCCGGGGTGGCCGTGTCGGGACCACAGAGCCTGCCGCTGTTCGCCATGGCTGGGGAAATCGCCGCGGCGGCCATGGCGGAGATGCCCCTGATGGCGGAACCCGATGCCGTGCTCTCCCAGCAGGGCGAGGGGGAGCACGTCGTCGAGGACTACGGCTCCCTTTGCTTGACCCTGGGACGCCACCCGCTGGCGCTGCTGCGGCCCGTGCTCGACCGGCTCGGCCTGGACGACACCCGTGGGCTGACCACCTTGCGCCACGGCGCCAGCATCCGGCTGCCCGGCATCGTGCTGATTCGCCAGCGGCCGGGCAGTTCCAAGGGCGTGGTCTTCATGACCGTCGAGGACGAGCACGGCGTCGGCAATCTCGTCATCTTCGCCAAGGTGGCAGAGGCGAACCGCCGGGCGATGATCGGCGGTTCGCCTGATTGTGGCTGAGGGGCAGGTCGAACGGCTGGAGGAGCACGTCGAGGAGCCGGTAAACCATCTCATCGTCGGCGGGCTGAAGGATCGCTCGGACCTCCTGAACGGCCTGTCGCTGGCCGACCAGGGTAGAGAGTGGGCCGAGCGCACCCTGGGCCGGGCTGACGAGGTGCGGCGACCGGGGCCGGGCAACAGGCGCCAGCCTCTGACGAAGATGCCGCCGAGCCGGGACTTTCGATAGCCGACCAACTTGAACGATGTGTTGCCTCAGCCCTGCTGGATCCACTCTGGCTTGGGCACCGGAACGAGGTTCGTCAGGTTCACCACCACCTCCTCCGTCCCGCTGCGCACCAAAGCGCAGTGTAAGACTTCGGTGGCAGAGGGATTGATCTCCTGATGAGGCACGTAAGGCGGAACGAGGAAGAAGTCGCCTGCCTTCGCCTCGGTGATGAACTCCAGCTTGTCGCCCCAGCGCATATGGGCGGTACCGGAGATGACGTAGATCACGCTCTCCAGCCCGCCATGATGGTGCGGGCCAGTCTTGGCACTGGGTTCAATGCGGTTGGTTCCTGCCCAGAGGGCAGAGGAGCCGGTGCGCGAACCGGAAATCGCGACCTGGCGATTCATGCCGAGCGTCTCCGGAGTGTCGCAGCTCTTCTGCGCGGCGGGGACGTGGCGGATGCCCTGCGTGCGCCAGTCCTTCGCCGAGCCGGCGCCCTTCACGATCGTGCCGTCAGGCATGGGATAAACTCCGGATCAGGCCGCGAAGACGGCCGCGTTGAAGGATGGGCCGAAGGCCGGGGCCACCTGGTGGGGGCGCGGGATCACCCGCACTGCGGCGAAGAAGTCGCTCACCCGCTGCTGGGCGGCGATCACTTCGTCATCGATGGCGATGGTGTGGGTCTGCGCCACCGCGACCACATCGCGCCCGACCGGGAGAGGAAAGTTCGTGCCCTCCGCCCAGACCCGCGCCTGTTCCTCCTGATGCGCCAAGCCCCATTCGCGGGCCAGCCGGACGCGGCGGAGAAAGTCGGCCAGGGCCGCGCGCTTGGCAGCGATCGCAGTGTCCGCGGCCATCTGGTAGCTCTGGCCGCTCATCAGGCCGCGCCCGTTCACGATCTCCCGCGCTCCGTCCTGCACCTTGGCGAGGGAGATGTAGGGGCCCCAGGTGGCCCATCCGTCCACTGCGCCCCGTGCCAGGGCGGCCTTGGCCGCGTCCGGGGCGATGAAGGCGAAGCGCACGGCGTCGTGCGGCAGTCCCTCCCGCTCCAAGGCTGCAAGAACGAGAAAGTGCCCGGTCTGGCCACGGAGCGTGGCGATGGTCCTGCCGCGCAGGTCGGCCACGCTGCGGATCGGCGAATCGCTGGGCACTACTGACAAGCCCCCACGAGGTGCTCCGGGCGGGATGTTAGTGGCGCATGGGCAGGACCCTGCTGGAGCTGGAGAGGCTGTGGCCGGGTGGTAGGGTCAGGTGGTGCAGCAGGACGACCTCTGGCGCCGGCGGTTGGTAGCGCAGCGAGGAGTGTGGGCGGACGGTGTTGTAGTGGCAGCGCCATTGCTCGATCAGAACCTTGGCCTCGGCCAGCGTATTGAACATCTCCCTGTTGAGCAGCTCGTCTCGCAGCTTGCCGTTGAAGCTCTCGACATACCCGTTCTCCCACGGGCTGCCGGGCTCGATGAATGCCGTCTTCGCGCCGACACCGTTGATCCAGCTCCTCACCGCGGTGGCGGCGAACTCGGGCCCATTGTCTGAACGAACATGGCCCGGCGTGCCGCGCAGGATGAACAGGTCGGACAGCACGTCGATGACGTCGGCAGCCCTAAGCTGACGCCCGACCCGGATCGCCAGGCACTCGCGGGTGAACTCATCCACCACGTTCAGCATGCGGAACTTTCGCCCATCCCGGGTGCGGTCCTCGACGAAGTCATAAGCCCAGACCTGGTTCGGCCTCTCGGGGCGCAGCCGGATGCAGGACCCATCGTTCAGCCACAAGCGCCCGCGCTTGGGCTGCCGGGCTGGGACCTTCAGCCCCTCACGGCGCCAGATCCGCTCCACCCTCTTGTGGTTGCAGCCCCAACCCTCGGCCCGCAGCAGGGCCGTGATCCGTCGATACCCGTAGCGCCCGTACTGCCGCGCCAGGCCAGTGATGCTCGCCGTCAGCGCCGCCTCGTCATCTGCTGCGCGCGACACCTTGCGCTGGGTCGAGCGGTGCTGCCCCAGCACCGCACAGGCTCTCCGCTCGGACACGCCGAGCTGCTGCATCACATGCCCCACTGCCGCGCGACGACGGGCGGGGCTCAGTATTTTCCCGATGCCGCTTCTTTCAGGATCACCTTGTCCAAGGTCAGGTCCGACACCGCCTTCCGGAGCCGCGCATTCTCCCGCTCCAGCTCCTTGAGCCGCCTCACCTGGTCCAGCTTCAGGCCGCCGAACTCCGCGCGCCAGCGATAGTAGGTCTGGTCCGTCACCCCGATCGTCCGGACCGCCTCGGAAACCGTCTTGCCCTGGGCTGTCAGCACCTCAACCTGCCGCAGCTTCGCTACCATCTCCTCCGGCGTGTGCGTCCTCTTCCGACCCATTCCCCGCCTCCTCAGAACACCCGCCGGGTCACATGACCGGCGGACCGCTTCTACGGGGGACGGTCAATGCAGACGCCGCAGGATGCGACGCCAGCGGCGGAGCATGCCAATGTCTGCCTGACGGACAATGAATCGCTCGCGCGATGGCTGGTTGCTGAGTACGTGTCCCACTTCGGCGCTTGGCGCGATCTTCCTGGCCTGAAGGCCCTTCAGTTTCGCCAGATCGATGATGTCGGGTCCGATGGCGATGCGATCACCCGTTATGGCGAGACGGTGCGCGCCGGCGACATGATCGTGGCGCTTGAGTGGGCAGGTCTCGGTCAGCCGTTCTGCTTCGCACTCAAACCGCCTCAGTCCGCAACGGGCCAGCACCACATGCCGAGCCTCTTCGTGGGCTGCGAGAAGGCGATGATCACCGTGATCGGCCAGAAGCGGTCGGGAGTGCCGGTCCCCCGCAAGATTGCCGGGCACCGAATTCCGACCGCGATGCTGGCCTTCTCAGAAACCTGGATACGTGGCTGATGCAGCGCCAGCCCGGAGGTAAGGGGGCGAAGTTCGTAGCTTTCAGAATAGCGGGCCTGCTCTCTGTCATGATGCTGCTGACCGCGGCTGATCGCACAGAGACAACGTCTCCAGCAGCATCCGGCCCGCAGCGAGAGCCGTGCGGGCCGGAGCGGGAGGGTCAGGAATGGTGTGTTGCGTGCCGAGCCCTTGGATACCAGGCCGTCATGCACTGCCGCGCCGGCTACTTCGACTACACTCGCTTGTGCCACAGACCGCAGGCGGGCGACTTCTGCTATCGCCCCGCGCCGGCCACGGTCGATCGGCGCTGATCTTGAGAGCCGGTCGAAGCCGGGTCCCGCGCGTACTGCCCGACCCTGCTTGGAGCCTTGGCTCGGGCCTTCCGATGCCAGAAACTGCTGGACGAAGGGCGATATGCGTCGATCACCGAGATGGCGGCGGGAGGGGGTATCTAGGGACACTGTTGCGGTTAACCCTGCTTTCGCCGGACATCGTTGAAGCGGCCCTGGAAGGACATCAGGCCGAACAGCTTGCGCTATCAAGACTCCTCACGGCCTTGCCGGCCAGCTGGGCGCAACAGAGCACGCAAGTCTGGCGCAGCCGAGAGAGCGGCTGCGCAGTCTAGCCCAATCCTATGTCACGTTTGTCGCGCCTAGGATTGTTCCCATACATAGAAAGTGCGATGCCCTGCCCCCTCAGGTGTAATCGAAATCGGAATGGGTGAGCACTGCATGAGCGGAGCAAATCGCCGCTTTGATCTGCCAACGGCGCTGTTTGAAAGCTTGTCTCGATCTTACTCCGCCGATCTGTCTGGCGTTAAGCTGTCGACCGGACCGGCCGCAGAGCGTTTAGCAGGCGATGCGGTTGCCGTATGCGTGGACGGGCAGATATTTCTCGGCGAACGGGCCCGCGCTCCTGGGGCTCCACCAATCCTTGCCGTAATCGCGCACGAGGCAGCCCACGCTGTGCAGCAGAGGCGCGGCCGGCTTGGACAACGCCTTGCCTCATCTTATGCCGCAGAGCGGGAGGCTTGTGATCTCGCGATGATTGCCGTTAGCGGCAGGAGGGCCGCCGTGCGCTTGGCACTCGACTGGCGCGCCCCAGCCGCATGGGAGGAGGTCGGCCACTACTACACCACTTACTACGTGCTTCTCTCCGCCGGGGTAAGAGACCCGATGGCGAAGCAGATCGCCTTCTATTGCCAACTGCCTGATGAGGTGGCCGCCCTCGACGCTGTAGAGGTTGTAGCCCCAAATCTCGGACTCGGTGCGATCACCGGCATCCCAGGGTGGATCTACGAGAACACCGTTGGGACCGCTACGGACGCCATGCATACCATGTACAACGGCTTCGTGGACATGGTCCCGTACGGTGCTGGGGGCGGCCATATGTACCGTGAAAAGCCGCGCTCATTCGAGCGGTTCAGTATGGGGCTCGATGTCCAGTCCGGGCTGCATGCCCTTACTGGACGTTCGGCCACCGTCGAGACAGCCAACCGGCTCGCCATTTTGCGCGGCATCGACCCAGCAGCCAACCCCCTCGAGTTTGGAATAGCGTTGCACGCTTTCGGAGACTCCTTCGCCCACCGGGACGATGCGGCCGGACGAATGTTCCCGCCCATGATCGGGCATGGTGGGGAATCCGTCCAAAGCCGAATGCAACGAAAGGTCGGCATCGACACCGAGCACCACCACGTGGACGCCGTCGGGCCCTTTCGAGCTCCGATCTACCGCGAGTACATACTGGCGCTGCACGAGCTCTTCACGACACGCTTCTCTCCAGGCCACAGGCCGGGCTTTAAACTCACGGCGACGGAAGCTGCTGACGCGCTGGTAACCATTGTGGCGCCAAACGACACGATGGCGGACTCCCGCCCCGAGCGCCTGCGCCAGGTCTCAGCTATTCGGGCATTGGCTCAGAGAGCGCCGTTGTCTGTGACGATGGATCCTTACGCCCCGGAAACCCTGGAGAAGGCGCAGTCCCTGGACGAGTTTCGGCCTCCGCCGGACTTCACGGTTTCGCAAATTCACATCAACCAGGCCCTTGCGTGCGGGCGATGGTGGAATATGCCCGGTGCAGACTTCACGTCGGGATTGCGCGTGCTGCCCTGACGCATCTGTCCTGCTGGTCTATATCGACGATCCCAAGGTGCCGCGTGGTCGCGTCTACAGGTGGAGCTCGCTTGAGGTCGGGCCTGACAAGGTGGGGGAGGAGATCGACGGCTCGCCCGCTGGTGATCGGGACCATCTACCCGCCTGGAACTGATTGGACTTTACTGCTCGGGCGCCTCCGGTATTTCGACGACGGCGGGGGCGGAAAATGATGATGGCAGAGGTTCGGCCGCCAATTTCCCCTGAAAGAGCCGGCCCCTGCGGGCGATCAAGAACTGACGCTAAAGTTTGAGCTTTCTGGTCCGAACTTTGCGCCATTTGATGTGTTACCGCGTGGTCCCGGCCCTAGGCAGGCTGGATCCTGCTGAGAGCCTTGGATGAGCGAACCGACAGAGACAGCCACCGGCATCCCGGCTGAGGGCTCTATGGATCAGGGCGCCCTGGAGCCCCTGGGCCGCCCCGGCCTGAATCATTGGCGTCAGGCCGAGATCACCGACACCACTCTCGACGAGCGCGACAACATTTTCTTTGCTGCTGTCGAGATGACGCGAATGCCCATGATCCTGGCCGATCCACGTCAGAACGATTGCCCGATTGCTTTTGCTAACAATGCTTTTCTTGATCTCACGGGCTACGAGGAGAGAGAGGTCGTTGGCCGCAACTGCCGCTTCCTCCAGGGGGCCGGGACCGATCCCGCCGCTGTTCGCCAGCTCCGCGAGGCGGTCCAGGAGCGCCGACCCATCGCTCTGGAAATCCTAAATTACCGTCGCGATGGTACGCCATTCTGGAACGCTATCTTTATGGGGCCAGTGTTCGACAAGTCGGGCGACCTCATTTTCTTCTTTGCCAGCCAGCTCGACGTCTCCAAGCGTCGGGAAAGCGAGCAGGCCCTCCGGCAGGCTCAGAAGATGGAGGCGATCGGCCAGCTGACCGCCGGTCTTGCCCACGACTTCAACAATCTCCTCCACGTCATCGATGGCAGCCTGGAGCGCCTGAAGGCCAAGCGCTTCGATGATCGTGCTTTCGAACGCTTCCACGAGGCTGCCGCAGCTGCTTCGGAGCGAGGCGCCAAGCTCACCCGCCAGCTCCTGGCATTCGCGCGGCGCACTCGCCTGGAACCAAAGGGAGTTGACCTCACCCATCTCGTGAACTCCTTCACTGAGTTGCTAGAAACCTCAGTCGGAGAGAAGGCGGACTTGCATCTTAATCTCCAGCGACGACTGCCGCTGGTGAAGGTGGATCCAACCCACCTTGAGATGGCTCTACTCAATGTCGTGGTGAATGCCCGCGACGCATCTCCCAAGGGCGGCTCGATCACGATTACCACGCGGGCCATTCACCTGAACGGCGATGCCGCCGCTCGCCGTGTGGAGCCCGGCGACTACGTCCTTCTCTGTGTCAGCGACGAAGGTGTGGGCATGCCGCCCCACGTTCAGGCACGGGCGATCGAGCCCTTTTTCACCACGAAAGGACCGCAGCACGGCACGGGCCTTGGCCTCGCCATGGTGCACGGCTTCGTGCAGCAGTCCGGAGGGCAGCTGGAGATTGAGAGCGAGCCTGGGCGGGGCACGACCGTCCGGATGCTGTTCCCTCGCTACGTTCCCGCAGAGGATGCGGACGGAGCCGGACCGATTGGCTATCAGGCTCAAGCAGTGGAGGGGGCGGCCCGGATCCCGCTGATCCTGGTCGTGGATGATGGTCGTGAGATCGCGGAGATGGCGCGAGAGGCTCTGGTCGAGACGGGCTATCGTGTGGCGGTCGCGTACAGCGCCGAGGAGGCGATCAAGGCGTTCGACGAGGCGACCGAGGCTGGGGACGCCTTTGACCTTGTATTCTCGGACGTGCTGATGCCCGGCGGCGCGAATGGCTTGGTGCTGGCCGAGAATGTGCGCCAGAGGTCACCTGCCACACCGGTTATCCTGACAACGGGATACAATGACGAGATGTCGCTGGATGGGCCACAAGCAGTATCGTTGGAGGTGCTGGGTAAGCCCTACAAGCGAACGGAATTGATCGATCGGATCCAAGCGGGCCTCAGACGCGGCGCTCGGACGGGGCCGCGTCGGGAGACTTCGGACTTCGGCCATGTGCAGGCATGAGGCAGCCAGACTGAGGATGTCACCGGCTCAAGGTCCCGCGCCCACCAGCCACTCCCTGAGCTTGGACCACCTCCGCCGCGTGTTCCGGTTCCTGACCGCGATGGCGAGTGCCCGCCGCTGGCCCACGAGCACGACCAGCTTCTTGCCCCGGGTCACGCCGGTGTAGAGGAGGTTCCTGGCCAGCATGGCGTAGTGCTGGGTGACGAGCGGGATGACGACGGCCGGGTACTCGGAGCCCTGCGCCTTGTGGATCGTGGTAGCGTAGGCCAGCACCAACTCGTCCAGCTCCCCGAAGCCGTAGACCACCTCCCGACCCTCGAAGCGGACCGAGAGCTCGCCGTCCTCCATGTCGATGCCGGAGATGACGCCGAGGTCGCCGTTGTAGACGTCCCGGTCGTAGTCGTTGGCCACCTGCATGACCTTGTCGCCGGGGCAGAAGGTCCAGCCGAAGCGCTCGACCCGCAGCTCCCCCGGCGGGTTCAGCGCCTCTTGGAGGGCGATGTTGAGCGACCTCGCGCCCATGCCGCCCCGGTTCATGGGGCAGAGCACCTGGACATCCCGGACCGGGTCCAGCCCGAACCGGGCGGGGATCCTCTCACGGATCACCGTGAGCAGCTTCCTGACCCCCTCCTCTGGGTCGGCCGCGTCCACGAAGTAGAAGTCCGAGCCCTCGGCCTGCTTCAGCTCCGGCATCTGCCCGGCGTTGATCCGGTGCGCGTTGACGATGACCTGGCTCTCGGCGGCCTGGCGGAACA
The DNA here is from genome assembly GCF_050154705.1 of Muricoccus radiodurans. Lineage (GTDB taxonomy): Bacteria > Pseudomonadota > Alphaproteobacteria > Acetobacterales > Acetobacteraceae > Roseomonas > Roseomonas radiodurans. The sequence continues at coordinate 51,742 of NZ_CP189562.1, forward strand.
CCTCGGTCAGCCGCACCACGGGCAGGGTGCCCGCGCCGATGATGTCGGCCAGCACCTGCCCCGGCCCGACCGAGGGCAGCTGGTCCACGTCGCCGACCAGCAGCAGCGCCGCCTCGTCCGGCAGGGCCCGGAGCAGGGCCCGCATGAGCGGCACGTCCACCATCGAGGTCTCGTCCACCACCAGCAGCCCACACTCCAGCGGTCGCTCCTCCGTCCGCTTGAAGCCGCCGGTCTTGGGATCGGTCTCCAGCAGCCGGTGGATGGTCCGGGCCTCCAGGCCGGTGCTGTCCGAGAGCCGCTTGGCAGCCCGGCCGGTCGGGGCGCAGAGGGCGACCCCCACCTCCTTGGCCCGCAGCACCTTCAGGACGGAGTTCACCAGCGTCGTCTTGCCCACCCCGGGCCCGCCGGTGATGACCAGCACCTTGGACCGGACGGCAAGGCTGAGCGCCTCCCGCTGACTGGGGGCAAGCGACAGGCCGGTCTTGCCCTCCACCCACGGGATGGCCCGCTCGCCGTCGATGGCGGGCCAGGGTGGCGCCCCAGTGGCCAGGGTGGCCAGCCGCTCGGCGATGGCCTGCTCGGCCCGGTGGAGGCCGGCGAGGAAGATGCAGGGCTCCCCGTCCAGCGTGTCGGCCACCACGGCGCCCTCGGCCAATTCCCGCTCCAGCGCCGTCTCGATCAGGGCAGGGGGCACCTCGATCAGGGCGGCGGTCTGGGCGGTCAGCTCGGCGAGCGGCAGCCCGCAGTGGCCCTCGCCGGTGGCCTCGGCCAGCGCGAAGGAGATGCCCGCCCGCACCCGGATCATGGCCGTGGGCTCGATGCCGAGCTGGCCGGCCACGAGGTCGGCCGTCCGGAAGCCGATGCCCCGGATGTCACGGGCGAGGCGGTAGGGGTTCTCGGAGATGACCTGGACGGCGTTGGCACCGTAGGTCCTGTAGATCCGCACCGCGCGCGAGGTGCCGACCCCGTGGGCGTGCAGGAAGAGCATGATCTCGCGGATCACCTTCTGCTCGGCCCAGCCCGCGACGATGCGGCTGGCCCGTTTGGGGCCGATGCCGGTGACCTCGCGCAGGCGGTCGGGCTCGGCCTCGATCAGGTCGAAGACGGCCTCGCCGAATGCGCGGACGAGCTTCTTGGCGTAGACCGGGCCGATGCCGCGGATCATGCCGGATCCGAGGTAGCGCTCGATGCCCTCCAGGGTGGTAGGAGGGCTCGCCTTGAGGAACGAGGCGCGGAACTGCTGGCCGTGGGTACGGTCGTTGACCCAGGTGCCGGAGAGCTGGACCCACTCACCGGCGGAGATGGTGGCGGCGTGCCCGACGACGGTCACCAGGTCCTTGTGGCCGCGCGCCTTCACCCGCAGCACGCAGAAGCCGTTCTCGGCGTTGTGGTAGGTGACCCGCTCCACCAGGCCGGCCAGGGCCTCGGTCGGGGCGGTCTGGGCAGCGGTCTGGCCCAAGGCTTATCGACCTCGGTTTTGAGAGCCCGAGATATGGGGTCGGTGCATGCCCCAGTGTACTGAGCCGAGCCGATGACGGCCATACTCGGCAGGCCGTGAAGGTACGCGCCAGGCGCCACGACAACATCTGGCTAATAGAACCAAGGGCCATGTGTAACGTTTAGCTCTGGTGCATTCAGCTTTGCGCTTGGGCTCAGGCCTCGGAGCAACTCACATGCCGATCACCTCACGGACTCGCTGGAGCCAACGTCCCCGCGTGCTTCGGCTCATCTACAGGAGCCAAGTGGCTTTCAATCCCGTCGGTATGCCGTTCACCGAAGAGGTCCAGGCGATCCTCAGCGAGTCACGCGCCCACAACGCGGCTGTAGGAATCACGGGCGCATTGATGGTCAGCCGTGGCCATTTCGCCCAGGTGCTGGAAGGTCCAGCTTCCGCCGTGAAGGCACTATACGGCGGTATTGCCTGCGACGCTCGCCATCGGCATCCCCTGGTCCTCTCGGTGGAGGATATTGACCGACGTGCGTTCCCGAACTGGTCTATGGCTTATGTGAACGAGGTCATGCAGGCAGCGATCCCGTTGACCTTTCGCGACGCTGCAATGGATCCGTCGAGCCTTAGTGCATCCGGGCCAGCATTGCTCGCATTCCTCCGCTACGCGGTCCAGGAGATGTCACCTGAGGCAATCTCACCCCGACCTGCCTCCGCATAACGCAGAGAGGAGGCACTAGATAAGATCAGGATATATCCATAATGCCTAGGTTCGAAGAGAACCCATGACCGTACCCGAACGGCTATCGCTGACTGGTCTTCCGGTTCAGGTTCGCCTCCCGAGCATCGTCACAATGATTGTAAAGTCACATCGATCGGTGCCCTCGTTGCAGTCGGTGAAATACCACGGACTCACGTCTAAAACGAGCATCCTCGCAGCCCGTTAATTGGAGCGTTGCTTTAAGGTCCTGAGGTCGGGGAGAAGCTACGGATGAGATCCGTCACGACCAAAGCGGATCTTGGTCAGGAGCAGGAAAAGGCACTGCACCCGGTCGACGCGTATGTCGGTGCTCGGGTTCGCCTTCGCCGAACCCTTCTCGGAATGAGCCAGGCTGCTCTGGGCAAAGCGCTCGGCCTGACCTTCCAGCAGGTACAGAGGTATGAGCGAGGCTTGAACCGCATCGGAGCGAGCCGTCTGTTGGAACTGACGCGGGTGCTGGACGTGCCGATCGCATTCTTCTTTGATGACATGCCCGACGGCCTGAGCGGCGCGGCCGACGTCCAAGCGCGTTTCGCGGGTGCTCTTGCGGAGCAGGCGGATGGCGTGGACGGCGACTTGCGGCAGCAGCGCGAGACGTTGGAACTGGTGCGCGCTTACCACCTCATCGCTGAGCCTGCCGTACGCAAGCGGCTCTTAGACCTCGTGAGGAGCCTCGGATCCGCGGAATAGGTCAATGCCCCGGAGCGACGGCTCGGTGCTGGTCGAAGAACTCCGATCACGTCCGACTCGGCAGCAGACGTGGCGTTGGTAACGGACTGACCAGCGAGTCCTTTGCAGCCGTCCCGAGATCCCCGTCACCCTGCCCTGTCGCGTGACTAGGCTTTTCAGGATCTCGCTGGCCCCTTGAGCCCCGGCGGCGGGGCAGCGTCCTCGGCATCCGGGTCACGGCCGTGCTGGCGGTCGAGCGTCCGCATGATCGGCGTCACGGTCAGCCCGTGCAGCAGGACGGACAGGAGCACGATCAGCCCCACCAAGCCCCAGAGCCGCTCGGCACCGTCCACCTGCATGTGGTTCAGCCCGTAGGCCAGGTAGTAGAAGGTTCCGACACCCCGGATGCCGAAGAAGGCCAGGGTCAGCTTCTCGCTCCGGTCTGCTCGGAAGCCGATCAGCCCGATCAACCCTGTCACCGGGCGGATGACCAGCAGGATCACCAGGGCGATCACCGCATCGGTCCAGGTCACCGAGGCCAGCAGCCCCCTGACCAGCGCGCCGCCGAAGACGAGGAGCAGGACCATCATGGCCAGGCGCTCGATCTGCTCGGTCATCTCGTGCATCTGGACGTGGAAGTCGTGCTGCCGGTGCGCGCCGCGGAAGGTCAGGGCGGTCACGAAGACGGCGAGGAAGCCGTAGCAGTGGATGATCTCCGTCAGCCCGTAGGAGACCAGGGTGGCGGAGAGGGCGATCAGCCCGTCGCCGGTCTTGGACAGCTTCGTCTCCGCCGGAACATGGAAGGTGAGCCAGCCGAAGGCGCGGCCAATCAGCCAGCCACCCACCACGCCCGCGCCGATCTCCCACAGCACGCGATAGGTGAACCACCCGGCGAACCAGGGCTCGCCGGTACTGGCCACGGCGGCCAGGACGATGGCGAGGTGGACAAAGGGGAAGCGAGGCCATCGTTCAGCCCGGCCTCGGAGGTCAGGCCGAAGCGGACCTCGTCCTCCTGTCCGGTCTTGGGCGGGCCGACCTGCACATCGGCGGCGAGGACCGGATCGGTGGGCGCAAGGCTGGCCGCCAGCAGGAGCGCCGCCACCCAGGGCAGGCCCAGGCCCCATCCGAGCAGGAGGGTGATGGCGGCGATGCCCAGCGGCATGGTCACGCCGAGGAGCCGCCAGGTGACGGCCCAGCGACGCCAGTCGAAGATGCGATCGAGCTTCAGGCCGGCGCCCATGAGGGCGATGATCACCACGAACTCGGTGAAGCGCTCGGTGATCTCGGGATGGTCGAGCGGCAGCGGGCTGAGGGTGACGCCCGGCAGGGAGAACAGGCCCGCACCGAGCGCGATGCAGACGATGGGCAGGGAGAGCGGCAGGCGCTTGAGGACCAGCGGCAGCCACGCGACCAGGGCCACGAGGATCCCGAAACCGGTGAGGGCGAGGATGTATGGCTCGGGAAGCCAGGTGCCGTCGGTCATCGCGTCTTAACGACGCGGCCCAGACGATGTTCGAGTGAAGGACGCTCGGGGCCAAAGCGACGCGTTGGTGAAAGCTTGTGGCGAGGGCAGGGAGAGGGACACGGAATCAGCGCAGCCCCACGCAAGCAGAAGGACAGCGATTACAGAGCACTAAACCTTGTTGGCGAAATCGCCCAACTCCCAAGCTCCGGAGAACAGTCGGCCTCCTGAGAGAGAAAACGCCGCTCGTTCCGAAGTCGAACCATCAAGCCGCGCACGCAAATACCCGCAGCACGGGGCGCATTACTGCACCGCGACCATGGCAGAGAAACTTCAGCTTGTCGACGATTGGAGCAGCAAGAGGAACTGGGCGCAAACCTTCTCTGGGGCGGGGCTGGGTCCGCGGCTCATGGCCGCGGGCCCATCTCGCTGCATTGTGTTGTTGGCAGACCGCTACTAGGGCCAAGCCCCTGCCGCAAATGCCGCCGCGGACGGGTCAATCCGTCCAGCGACTGCGCCGACGAATAAAGCCGAAGCCGAGCAGACCAGTGCCGAACAGGGCGAGGCTGGCTGGTTCGGGAACAGGTACCGTGCCGGTGATGAAGTTAGCTCCGAGCCAAGCCCCTCCAGCAAAGCCGTCGGACTGGGTGGGGAACGAGAAGGCACTGTCGAAGTTGGAGTAGCGATCCTGAACGATGTTGACGTTCGGGTCGACAGATCCAGTCCCGCCCTGGCCCGTGCCGAGAGAACTGGCGATGTCGTCGCGCAGGTAGGCGCCAATGACATAGGTGACACCCGGTGCTGCGTCGAAGGCTGTAATCGCCGCGTAGCGGAACAGGCCAACCAGGGTTCCCGAACCACCCGCTGGCACGGTCGTCGACCGCAGTAAGGTGCCGTCTGTCGCCCAGAGACCGACAGACGCAACGTTAGTAAGCCCGTCGCCCAGGTCATCGTAGACACCGAGTTGGGTGATCGTCGTAGGGGCGTCGACCTGGAACGAGAAACCCAGTGTGTAGGGCGTCGAAGAGTATTCCAGTCCTGGCGTCACCAGAGTGATAGCAGGGCCGGCCAGGGCGGCTCCAGCAACCGAAAGGCAGATCGCCGCCGCGCTAGCGGACAGCAGGAGCTTCTGTTTCATGGATCTTCCCTCGAAGATGGCCCGCACGCTGCGAGCCGACGAGGACAACGGCAAGTTGCATGCTCGAACCGAACTCGTTACAATTCAGCAGTGTGCGGCACTCATGTAGAGGGGCCGAGGCTGATTCGTAAAAACATTCGACGCCGGAGCGGTCCGCTGCGCGAAGTAGATACTGCTTGTGTAGGAGCGGCGCCTAAGCGGAAATCAGCCAACACCGGAGCGGGGTGAAGACATGACCGCCCTGACACCGCGGGCCATGACGCATGGCCACTACCAGACGGGCAGGACATCAGTTATGATGCACGGCGCAACGCCATCCACAGGTACACCTTTACGAGTTGCGTTCTTATCACGTTAGTTCCCCGTGCCGAAACGACTTTCGGCAGTGAAGTCAACAGCTTAAGCTGCGTAGGGCAATTGGCATGGAAGATGCCAGTTCAGCGGGATGCGCATTACCAGCGCGGGCGGTCACACCGCTTCTCACCCCAGCCGTTGAAAGGGACTTGCAATGAACTTGCTTCCCACGACACTCCGGCATGTGCTGTTGGCTTCCGTGGCCGTCCTGGCCACGGCAGGCGCGCCGGTAATCGCCGCCCCTCTGTTCACCGTAAACGAGGGCTCGGTGTCTGGCAGCACACCGAACACCTTCCAGGCCGACCGGATCAGCTTCAACTATGATGGCAGGATCGTGCAAACGATCAACGGCGGCTCACTGGCCGGTTCCGATGACCCGTTCACTGAATCCGGCTTCCTTACCAAGGCTTCGTACGCGGTTGGCGGCTCGGCCATCCCCTCGCAGCTCAACGGATTCGGCGCAGGTGGCTACGGCATCTACGGCATCTTTAATCTCGCGGGCGAGGCTGATCCGTTGGCCGGAGGTGGCATCCAGGCAAATTTCACGTCCGGAACGCTGCAGCTCATCCTCGACGTGAACCAGAACACGACGCTCGGCTTTGTCGGTAACGTCGCTACGGCAACTGGAGGCACCGCCGATGATATCGTCCTGGCCAACATGACCCTTAACGTCGGCGAGGCGCATGTGTTCGGCGGACTGGCCAACGGCGACTTCGATACGATCTTCAACCTGACCCTCACCGCGGCCGGGCAGGCGCTCTTCGTTGCGCCGAACCCATTTTTCCCGTTCGAGAACTTCGGAGGAAACACGCAGACGATCGCGGGCGCGAGCCTGACCCAGAGCTTCGTCGCGACCGCGACGGGCGCCGGGACGGAGCTCTTCCTGACTGCTGTTCCGGAGCCGGCGACCCTCGCCCTGTTCGGCGCCGGCCTGTTCGGCCTCGGTCTGGTTCGTCGGCGTAAGACAGCGCCCTAACCCGGCTCTGCCGATTTCTTCCTTCTGGCAAGTACACCTCGGCGGTGCCTTCGGGCGCCGCCCTTCTTTTTGCGCACAGACTGGAAGCCGGTCACGTCAACGCCCTCCTCAGCATCATCCGCACCGCCGCGGCCGACATCCCCAACCGCTTCGCGAAGGCGAGTGTGCGCCCAAAGCCCTGACAAGTTGCCAAGCTTTGCTGTGTCTGCATTGACAAATTGCGCCGAGCAGAGATAAACCCTATGCGAAATGAAAGGTTTAGCATCCAGACTTAGGCCTCGGTTCGAGGAAGCGCCGTGCCAAGCAATCAGGAAAATGCTCAGGAGGCTGAGCGCCTCGTCGCTGAAGCTGAGGCTCGTATATTAGCTCAACGGGCCGTGGCTGAACGGCTGGAACGGGACGGCCCGGCCTGGTTAGCACCTACAGCTCGCTCGATCCTGGCCGATCTTCGCTCTTCTGCGATGCAACGATCGGAGGAACTCACTCGGCTCCGCGCGGGGTTCACCATCTGGGCAGGCTTAATCTCCCAACTGGCCATCTGAGTGAGTGGATAGACGCCTCCGGACCAGTGTCTGGCCGCATCCGGCATGAGGTCCAGCAGCTCCTCGACGTGGTGAAACGTGGCGCCAGTGTCGAGAGTGGCGGCAACGGTCGAGGGGGTCACGACATAGGGCGGAGCCAAGTTCACCATGACCAGCCAAGTGGCTGTCGCGCTTATTGAAATGCGGTAGGACGCAACCTGAGATGCAGAGGCCCGGCAGAGGGGGGGCCTCGCCGATCCGATGTTGCGCCAGCGGGTGCGTCCTTGCCACCTTCGATAAGGACGGCGCGATCACGACTAGAAAACCGTGGTCGATAGCCTGCGACGGAGTGCCGTGACATGGGCTGGGACATCTTGCTGAATGGGCTAGGCTACGCAGCCGCCGCGGCGACCATCGTCTCGCAACGGATGCGCACGATGATCCCGCTGCGGGCCGCGGCCATCGCTGCCAACCTCCTCTTCATCGCCTACGGCGCGTTCGGCCGCTACTGGCCCACCCTCATCCTGCACCTCATCCTGCTTCCCCTGAATATCGAGCGCCTGATCGGCATGCTTCGCCTCGTGAAGCGCATTCGCTTCGCGGCCCAGGGCGACTTCAACGCGGATTGGTTACGCCCTTACACGCGGCGCTGTTCCATGCCGGCCGGCACGCTGATCTGGCGTCAGGGCGAAATCGCCGATACGGCCTTGTACCTGCTCAGCGGCGAGGTCCGCTACCGCGAGACGGGCCGCGTCGTTGGGCCGGGCCATTTCGTCGGCGACCTCGGAATCTTCGCCGCCGATCGCCAGCGCACGCTAAGCAGCGAGTGCACGAGCGACGTCGAGGCGCTAGCGATTAGCTACGACGAGCTCACGCAGCTCTACTTCCAAAATCCGAAATTCGGCTTCTATCTTGTCCAGACGATCATTCGGAATCTGCGCGGGCATATTGCGGCCCTGGAGGCGAAGCAGGCTGGCGCGTTGTCAGCGCCACCCCGAGAGACGCCTCCGCCTGGGCCTGCGTCATGATGCAGAGCTCCGTCACCCGCAACGGCCGTCACCGCTGCCGCTACGCGAGGACAAGGCCGTTCTGCCGTGGGGAGGGGGCCGCTGCTCGTAGCACGCGACACCCAGCCCTAAGGCGTACGCAGCAGCCCGAGCGGGCGCAGTACCCCCGCCATGCGTTCGATCTCGGTCGGGATGAGGGCCGCGAACTCCTCCGGCGTGCTGCCGACGATCGTGAGGCCGAGCTCCGCTAGGCGCGGACGCACCCGCGGGTCGTCGAGCGTGGCGACAGCGTCGCGGCGCACCCACGCGGCAATCTCCGGCGGTGTGCGGGCCGGAGCGATAAGGCCAAACCAGGCCACCGCCTCGAACCCCGGCAGGCCGGCCTCTGCGATCGTCGGCACGTCGGGTAACGCGGGCATGCGGTCACGAGAAGTGACGGCGATGGCCCGGACCTCCCCTGCCCTCACCCGGTCGGTCATCGCCGAGCTTCCGATCATGACCTGCACCCGCCCCGCGAGGAGGTCCGCGAGCATCGGTGCCTCGGCCCCGTACGGCACGGCCGTGATGTCCACACCCGCGACCTGCTTCAGCATCTCCATGCCGAGGTGCGTCGAGAAGCCGACGCCCGAGTGTCCGTAGGCCAGCGCGCCGGGCCTTGCCCGTGCAAGGGCCAGAAGCTCCGGCAGGTTTGTCGCCGCCACGGACGGATGCACGACGAGCACGTTACGGGTCCGCAGGAGAAGGCTGACCGGCACGAGGTCCCGCCGCGGATCATAGAGCGGCGGCGGATCCATGCTCACCCGGACCACCATCGCACCGTCGCCGGTGAAGCCGAGCGTATAGCCATCCGGGGCAGCACGGGCGACGCGGTCCACGCCGAGGGTCGCGCTGGCACCGGGCACGTTCTGCACCACCACGGGCTGTCCCCAGGTCGCGGCCAGTGGGTCGGCGAGGAGGCGCGCTAGGAGGTCCGGCGCGGATCCGGCGCCGAACGGGACGACGAGCGTTACGGGCCGTTCCGGCCAGGCCGCCGCGGCCGGGCGCGCGAGCCCCAGCACTGGCAAGGCAAGGACGATGCGACGGAACATGGGGAACCTCCGTTGCGCTCCCGGACGCTACGCCCCTGCGCTCCTCGCATCAAAGAACTTCCGAGGCACTCGCCCAGGCTGCGCGACGATCCGTGCTTGTGTCCGCCCGTCCGGCGCACGATTCAGCGCCCCCACAAGCTGCGCCGTGGCGCGGTCGGCCGCGCGGGTCGCCCCGGCGACGGTCAGGGTCGTGGCGCGCCTCACGCTGCACCCCCTTCCAGCCCGCCCGTCAGGGTCAGGACGTATTCCGCGAAGTTGTAGGCGGCCACTCCTCGGAGGAGCTGATAGCGTGTTCGTGGTAGGCCAGCACGACGCGGCCCGGGGTGTCGGCCGACGCCGTACGACTAGCCGGAGAGTAGATGCCCCACCTTATCGAGAACGAACGGGCGAAGCTCTCCGCGACCCTGCCTAACACTCTGGCCAGCGGCAGCATGGTCGTGGGGGTCGTCACCCCTACCGCCGCCGCCCTCTGTGGGATCAGCCCCCTCCACCTCTCAGGGTGGCAGGCAGCGGCCTATGGCGCCTCCTTCCTCGCAATTGGTGCGTTCCTGCATTACCTTGCCCGGAAGATCCTCGGAGGGCTGAAAGAATGGCCGCCTCCCAGCTCGCCCTGCTGGCCTTCGGGCCCCGCGGCTTCCTGGCCGCCGGCTTGGCTGTCTATTGGATGGCCCGGCGGGGCTGATATGGCCGGCGCGCCGTGAAGATCCGGCATGTCGTATTCGCCCTAGCCTTCACGATCTTGACCGGGTTCCAGGCATTGAACGCGACAGGATCGGTCTTTGCGATCACCTCGGGCGTGCTTTCCGGCGGCGGCGTCGTGCTGCTGGTCATGGCTCTTTTAGGCCGGGTGGAGGACGGCGACGCCTAGAGCAACCCGCCCCACTCGCTCCCCGTTACGGCACAGTCCCGTCCTGACCGGGACGTCTTGCCCTTCTTCCTCCGCCCGCCCGGTCCCCCTCCGAGGCGGGCGGCTGTGCGTCCGGGCTACGCCACCGCAGGAGGCATTCCCCCACCTGGTGCGGGCGGCATAGCCGGGATTTCTGGACCTGGCGGCGAACTGGGTCCGACCGGATCGCTCACGGGGATCTCTGGCCCAGGCGCAGGGGGAGGAGCACCCGGACCAGGAGATGGGATTTCCGGTGTTGGGGCGGGGCTACCGCCGGGCACTTCGGGAGACGGTGGCGGCGGGGCGGGGTCTTGGTCAGGCATCGGACGATCCTCGTGGCCGAACATCAACGCGTGCCAAACGAAAACGTCGGCGGCCACCCGGGTCAGCCCGGCCGTTCGCATTCGGACCTCACCGCTCCCCCAACTACGGCCCGACCAGCTCCATCCGAAGATCCGATTGCGACAGCCCGCCGTGCAGGCCGCGTGGATGACGCAGGTTCACCACCACCGCCCGGCCCTTGCAGAGGAGGCCGAACAGCCGAGCGCACGCCTCGGCCGCAGTGAGGTCGGGCCAGCGCGCGACGATGCCGGCGATTGGCACCACCGCCTTCCGACCGCACCCGCACGTCACCATCAGCACGCACCGCGGATCGCGCGCAGCCAGACGTGCGCCGAGGACGAGGCGCAGCTCCTCGGCGTGATTCCGGTTGAACGGCAGGCAGCAGCCGGGTCATCAGCGCGAGACCGCGCCGGCTGCAATCCGCCTCCAGGCCATCCGGCGTCCGCTCGCCGGCCGGTTCCACATGACGTTCCCACGGTAAAGGTGGCCGCGTTTGCGGTCTCGGCGCTCAAGGAAATCGTAGAGGGGCCTGAACAGGTAATCGGCGCCCTTGTGCTCCATCAGGTGCCGCAGCATCAGCCGCACCTCCGCTTCCCCGCCATCACCGCCCGCAACCTCATAGCCGGCCACAGCGCCGGCCAGGCGTGCCCGCTCATCGCCACCAACCGCGCCAGCCGCGCGATACCCGTCCTCGACCGCCATCAGCAGATCCTCCGGCCAGGGGGCCAGGCGGGCATGGCCGCGCTGCGCGGCTCCGGCCGCACCCGCCCCGTCACCTCGGCCACCGCCCGGGCGTTCGCCAGTACCAGGCGCCGACCCTCCAGCCCCCGCCCGTCCCACAGGTGCAGCAGCTCGCCGCGTGCCGGTTCGGCCCGCATCGGCTCTGGTCGGGTGGGCAGCAGGGTCAGCATGTCCGGGACTCCGGGTTCACGAGCGGGATAGGCTATGGCCGTGAACGGAGAGCGAACAAGGAGGGTTGAGTAAAGGCGGCGCGAGGACCCTGCCGGCTATGTCCGCAGTAGCGTCAGGACCTTCAGCGGCCCCCCCGGCAGCACCACCACGTCGTTGTCGTGCACCGCGTCCGGGTTGCCGACCAGCGACCATGCTCCGAGACCGGACGCCTCGTCCCAGCGCGCCACCTCGGGTGGATTGCCGGACCATATGATCCAGTAGAAGCCGGGCGGGCGAGTCATGGCGGCAGGGGGGGGCGACCGGCCCCACGCTACTGCCCGCCCATGCCCTACACGCCCTCACGGCTCGAAGCTGGATTGGGCAAGTTCCGGACAAGGGTTTTCGTATCCGTCTCTAGGCCCTCTCGGCTTGCTGCTTCTCAAGGCGTGTGATGACCTGCCCACAATCTTCTATGCAGCGCCGAAGCTGCTGAACCTCAGACCTCGGCCCGTCTTTCTCTAGCCTCGCAGCTGAAAGTCGCCAACGCGCGACATCCCGCTTCATGTCCTCGACGGCATCGCCAACAGTCCTTGGCAAGGCATCGCTCCGGCATAGTTTTCAGCAACCATAAAGTGAACGTTTACACATCGATACCCTCTCAGGGCCGATTTGCTACTCAGAGTATCGACCGGTCAGCGGCTGCAACTGGCGCCGCACAATCCATCGCTGCTCCAACCGGGTCGTTGAAGGCCAAGCGCCAATCTCGTCCTGGGTGGGCGGTGTGGCCTCCCAGACTTGACCGTCCGTCGCCTGTAGGATCAGCGACCCTGCTGAGGTGTTCGGAACGTGGAAGCTACGGAAGCCGGCCCGAAGAAATATCCTCAGTTCCGCGTGTCCGGGGATCTGCCCGACGCGCGCGCAGATCGTCAGCTGAGCACCGGGCTCGATCCGCTCCCAAGACGTCTCGGCGGTCCACCGTTGGTGTGTCGGATTATGGGCCATGACCCGTCTTACCGCGTGCACAACGTCGTCGGCTACGCTTACGCTTAACATTGAAAAGCGAGGGGCTGACCCGGGGAGACCCTGAGGCGGCCCTTTTCACGAAGTGGCTGAACGAACCTGCGTTTGACGCAGGATGCGCCTGATCAGCTGGATCTGCTCGTCAAGACCACATGCGCGTAGGTCGCGGCCACTGTCACGGAGAGATTGCGACAGCCGGGCAGCATGGTCTTGCAGCTTGGCGCAAACGCTTGCTCGTGCCGCCTCACTGCATTCGCCGTTGAGCTTGGAACGGGCCAAGCTCAACTCTACTGCAAGCACCGAAACGGCGAGGGTCAGTGCGTCGCAGCGCCCGGCAAGGGCCTCTGGATCGCCAGCACTCAAGGGCCTTCTCCGTGCTTCGAGTGTGTGGCCTGAACCAGTCCGGAAGCACGGCGCCGGAGTGACCGGGCGACGCTACCTAACGCGCAGGTTACAAATTTATGAACGCAGGGAAAGGTATAAGCGTTGCCTAGAGCAGCAAGGGCAAATTGCTTCTGGCGAACTTGCCTCGCTGTCGATACCCGTGGAGTGCTCCCCATCAAACCGGACAGGTGACTGGGGTGGACGATTGGTGGGCAATGAACTCACGGGGTGAGAGCATGCGCAAGCCGGAGTGGGGATGGGCGGCGTTGTAATCCTCGAACCAAGCAGGGAGCTGCTGGAGGACGGTGATGGCGTCGGGCCTTGGGTTCACCCGGGCGTAGTCGCGCTTGAGGGTCTTCACGAACGCCTCACAGACGCCGTTGCTCTCGGGGCTGCGGGGCGGAGTAAAGCAGGCGACGAGATCCAGGGCGGCGGCGAAGTCGACGGTGTCCTTGGCCGTGTAGGGCGAGCCGTTGTCGGCCAGCCACTGGACGGGATGGGGTGCACGGACATTGCCGAACCGGCCCTCGACGCAGGCCAGCATCATGTCGCGTATCATCTCGCCGCTGATGCCCCCACCCGCCGTGGCAACCCAGGCCATGACCTCGCGGTCGTGAGTGTCGATGGCGAACGCGACATGGACCACCTCACCGTTCCAGCAGGAGATGGCCAGGCCGTCGGACGCCCAGCGCTGGTTCGACGCTGGGGCGACAACCTTGCCCTCGTGCGCCCGGATGGCGCGCCTTGCGGTGCTGGGCTGTAGCGTGAGCGAGGCACGCCGCATAAGGCGCAGGACGCGCTTGCGGTTGACCGGCGGCTCTCCACCGGCCCGCCTTGCCCGGTTCAGCAGGGCGGCGACGCGCCGGTAACCGTAGGTGGGCCGGGCATCGGTGACGGCGCGGATCTCGGCCAGGAGCGCATCGTCGCCCTCGCGCTGATAGGGGCCGCGGCGGCGTCCAGGCCCCTTCAGCTGCTCGACCAGGTTGGATCGGGCAACGCCCAGGGTGTCGGCCACCGCCTTCACCGGGAACCGGCCGGAGGAGGCGACGGCAGCCGCAAGCCGGGCTTTTTCCCCCGGGCAGCGTCCAACGCTTCCCGCAGGATCTCGGCCTCCATGGTCTTGCGCCCGAGCAGGCGCTCCAGGTCGCGGACCTTGGCCTCGAGCTCGCGAACACGGTTTGCGGCCACCACGTCGTCGTCCGCCCGCACCGCCTCCAGGCCCCCCTCGGCCATGCGACGCCTCCACCCGAACAGCAGGCTGGGGGAGACGCCGTGGAGCCGGGCAACGGCCGAGACCGTCATGCCCGGCTGGGTCGTCTCCTCCACCAGCCGGACCTTCTCGGCGGCACTGTATCGCCTGCGGCGCTCGCGGCCGGTGATGATTTCGACGCGCTCAACGGGATTGGACATAGCCGTATGTCTAGGCTCAGGCCTAGGCCCTCAGGTTACGCCACCTGTCCGGTCGAAATGGGGGGCGCTCCAACCCGATTGATCCTACATGTACGTTTCGGAGCACCCGCGCCGCGCGCTACGGCCGCCCCATGTCCTAATCGCCTGCCGCCGAGACGAAGATGACCGAACAGAAGGGGCAGGTGGGTGGCCCGGATTACGAGTATCGGGGGCGCGCGCACCACCTCGAACGACAAGAGCACGCTGTTCAACCTCTACCTCGACGGCCTGTCGCGGAAGTTCTATGCGTTGGGCAACCTCGACCGGCCCCGGCGGGTGGTGGATAGCTGGATCGACCACAGGAAGCTGCCGCCGCCCTGCGTCTGGCCGCGGCGAGAACAAAAGGCCTCGAAGGAGCTGCTGCGGGCCGAATTCGAGATCGGCTAGATCAGCGGAGGGTTCCATCCATCAACCGACCGACCCTCGACCCGCTCAACCCAGAATAAGCTTAACGGCCCGAGGGCTGCGTGTCCCATCCACGCCGCCACAGCTTGCGAACGCTAGCGGTTCTCATTCTGGAAGGCAAAACACTTTCCAGCGCCATCCGGCTCACGAAAGACTCTCAACCGGTTGCGACAGAATGACGATCTCTGCACAGCCAAGGTCTGGACAACCGAACGACTGCCACCAGAAGCCAGCCTCCTCCAGGGCTTCATCCCGGAGCCTTTTCCAGCCCCGAGCGTGCCGTCCCGTAACTGGGCACAATACCCGATAGTGCCAGCCGCGCTGGAAGCCTGGGCAGACTAGCGCAGCTGGTAGCGTGGCCTCCGGCGCGGGCCCGCCTCCACAGCTACACGTCATGCGATTTCCATGGCCGTACCGCGACGGGCCGCGACAGCCATTCCGCTCAACCGCCCTGCGACCTGTCTACCATCTCGCGTGCGATCAGCAGCAGTTCGTGCCGCTTGCCGCGAGGCAGCTTATCCCAATGCTGCAGGAGTTCCGCCCGGCCCATCACGCCCGAGCTGGGCGGCTCGCGCTGCCACCGGCGGACCCATGCATCCACCAGCCCATTCTTCGGGGCCTTGAAGGCCTCTGGAGGCTCCTCAGCGTCTGGCCGTTCCGGATCATCGGCCATCAGCTAAGACCGCGCCTCCGCTTCATCGCCCTGATCTGAGAAGGTGGTTCCGCGGCCTTGGGCTTGGCCATTGCGGAAACTGGATGGGGTGAGACTTATGGTTAAAGGCTAAGCTGCGCCAGCCGCTGCCGCCGTTGCCCTGCTACTTCGGGGGGTGCGGTCAGGCCGGGGAGCGGGTGTCAGGGAGCCCACCCCGGCCGCTGAACAGAGCTGCTACCCAGCGCAGTCCACCGTCACCAGCGTTTGCGGTCCAGAGGGCGAGCGTTGCGCCAACGAGGAGTTGTATGGGTTGAGCCGCCGGCAGCGGAGGTGACCTGTCCGGCGTACCTCAGGCGGATGAAGGCGCTTCAGGGTGCCTGAAGGGACGGAGCGAGGAGGAGTTCAAGCGGCGCGGCCGCAGGCTACAGTGCCCACACGATGCCATACCAGCCGGCCACGGATGCGGCTGCTAACAGGGCGAACGCAGTGCGGCGCGTGAACCGGGGCGAGTGCCGCAGAAGCCGAATACCGAGCCGAGGCCGGAGCACAGCTCCGAATGCAGAGCGCGGCGTGTGGGCCATGACCATGTCTCATCTCCCATTCTGCGTGAAGAAAACCACCAGATCCGAGAGCAGTTTCCGACACAGCCGGAGCGGACCAGCCACTGCTCAAAGGCGATTAGTTCCCAAGCGGGGTGTTTCCTCCCCCCCAACTCCTGAGCAGCGTTCGTCCAGTTGTCAGGAACCCAGCACAGCACCGACACAACGATGGTGTGCTGGTCGCGTTATGGACTGCAGCGACGGCTAGGATAGTCCTGGCCCGGGAGGACACGATGAAACGAGCCATCCTTGGTGCCATGGTCGCGGCAGGCGCATTCCTGACCGCGGTACCCGGCGTTCAGGCACAGGGCTACGGCCCGCGTGATCGTTTTGAGCGTCAAGCCTTCGAGCGGCGCATGGAAAGGCGCGCGGAACGGCGGGAAGCTCGGCGCGAGTTCCGCCGTGAGCAGCGTGCGATGGACCAGCGTCGCGCCTATGAGGCGGGGCGTCGCTCCGCATACGTCGGCCGCTAAAGGCAGCTTGGAAAATCACGCAGGTATTCTTGGCCTGCACAGAGGGGTGGGAACACCCACCCCCTGAAGAGAGTGGTCTCTCATCTCAAGGCGCTGGCCGTGTGACCTTCCCTGGCCAGCTGGTGAGGGAACGCCTCAGGGATCGGCTCGACCAGAACCGGACCACCCGGTTAGGCGCCAGCTTCCCTCGGCGACAAAGCCTCAATCGCTTCCGTATGTTCTTCCCTTGGTCACACGCATCTTGGGCAGAAGCACGCAGTGCAAGTGCGCAGGTCTCCGTACGATTGTACTTGGATTCCCTGCCGAATTGAGCGAAGCGTCGATGGCGAGGGCATGACGCCAAGCCGCCACCCTGTCCCTCTTCCGGCAGGGCTTCGGGTCGTAGGACCCGGCCGATCTGGTCCGGAACAGGGCCCGACGATGACCCTCTCCGACAGGTAGAGCCTGCTGCTGGGCCATGTGAGCCAGCACTCCTTCGGGCTGGCCCGCGCCCCAGACCACCTCCAGGCCGCCGACCGCAACGCCGTTGTGCGCAGCCTGGTGAAGGCGGGATTACTGGCGGTGCGGTCCATTCAGCGCCGCATCGCCGCAGGACGCGTTCCGATTACCCAATGAAGTTCGCGTTCCACCCCAGCCAGCCGATGTCGCTTTCAGCATGAGCCGCCCCATGCCGGAGAGCGCCACCATGCGCGTCCGGTGCCCGCAGGGCCGGTGCCGCTCCAAACAGCAGCACCGGCCCTGCAGCAACCGCAGCCGCGATACCGGGTTAGGCCAGCGCGAGGATCGAGAGGTCGCTCGCGACGAGGGTCGGTGCCCCCGTCAACGTCGCGATCTGGATCCGCGCATCGGAGCCCGTGCCGTCCGCATCGAAGAAGAGCTGGCCGGTCACCGTGTTATAGATCAAGTGGTCGTCGGCATCGCCCGCCAACCCCGTCCCGTTGGCCACGAACTGCTCCGCGGCGAGGACACCTGGCGGAAGGCCACCAGCGCCATTCGCCGTCACCCAGAGCCGGTCGGTCCCGCTCACGAAGTCGCTGACCACGTCCCTGTCGGCACCGACGATGCTCAGCATGAAGGTATCCGCCCCGGCCCCACCGATCAGGACGTCGACCCCAGCCCCGCCATTCAGCGTATCAGCTCCCAGGCCGCCGGCGAGCACGTCACCGCCACCGCCACCGCTCAGGATGTCGGCTCCGGATGCGCCATAGATCTGGTTGGCCAGATCGTTGCCGGTGAGCGTCAGCCCCGCCGAACCCGCGACGGCCCGGAGCATCTCCACCTCCTCACCCGCGGCAAGGCTGAAGTTCGCGGAGGCATAGACCACGTCGAAGCCGCCCCCGGCCGCTTCATGCACCGTATCCAGTCCATCCACATAGAAGACATCGTCCCCGGCCCCGCCGGTCAGGTCGTCCGCACCGCCGTTGCCGGTCAGGATGTCCGCGCCACCACCGCCGTTCAGCGTGTCATTGCCAGCATCGCCATAGATGCGGTTGACCAGCTCGTTGCCAGTCAGCGCCAGGCCCGCCGAGCCCGCCAGAACGCGCAGGGCCTCGACGTCCTCGCCCGCACCCAGCGTGAAGCTCGCGGAGGCGTAGACCGTGTCGAAGCCGCCGCCCACCGCCTCGTGTACCGCGTCTCCGGTATCCACGTAGAAGACGTCATTGCCGGCCCCGCCGGTCAGGTCGTCGGTGCCGCCGCGGCCGATCAGGACGTCGCTGCCATCTCCTCCATTCAGCGTATCATCCCCGGACGCGCCGTAGATCTCGTTGGCCCGCTCATTGCCCGTCAGCGCGACGCCGACCGTGCCCGCCTGGACCCGGAGTTGCTCGACTTCCTGCCCGGCCGCCAGCGTGAAGCTGCCCGAGGCGAAGACAACGTCGTAGCCACCACCAGCGGCTTCGATCACCTGATCGGCCGCACTGTCCACGTAGTAGAAATCGTCGCTCAATCCGCCACTCAGGACGTTCGCGTTGCTGTCGCCAGCGAGAGCGTCGTTGAAATCTGAGCCAATCAGGTTCTCAATGCCTGACAGCGTATCGCCCTGCGCGTCCCCGAACTCGGCGAGCCCGAGGGCAAGGTTGACGCTGACGCGGCTGGTCGAGGTGGCGTAGGAGGCAGCGTCGGTGCCGTCGCCGCCGTCGAGGCTGTCCGCACCGGCTCCGCCGACGAGGATGTCATCTCCATCACCGCCCGAGAGCGTGTCGCTGCCACCGAGCCCACTCAGGGTGTCCGCTAAATCCCCGCCGACGATGGCCTCGCTGGCGGGTGTTCCATCAACCATCTCGGGGTTCATGTCGTTGATGGTCACCGTCAAGACCTGATCGAACGTGGCCCCTGCCGCGTCAGTAGTCCGGACCGTAACCTGGACTGAGGATGCTTGCTCGAAGTCAAGGCCGGCGCCGTTGAGGACGACGAGCTGAGATCCGCTGACCGCGAAGCGGCCATCGGGATCGACTAACGTGTAGGAGTAGATGTCTCCTACGTCTGCATCCACTGTACTGAGGGATCCGATGACAGTGCCAGCTGCGGCAGCCTCGTTGACGGTCCCGCCTGAAAGACCTACGGCCGTAGGAACATCGTTGACGGACGTCGTGATCACCGATGTCGTGCTGTCCGTCGAGGTATCAATCCCGTCAGAGACCGACAGACCAAAGCTCGTGGTCACAGTCGAGCCGGGGGCCACTTGGTTTGCTGTCGGCGTGAACGCGAGCGCCCTCAAGGCCGCCTGTACCTGCGCTGCCGTACCAGAGACGGTGTAGGTCAGACCGTCGGGCGAAAGGGAGCCGCCACTCAGGTTCGACAGTGTCCCGTTCGCTGCTGACAGCGTCACCGTGGCTGTCTCGGTCTGTCCTGCCTCAATGTCCGCCACCGTGACGGATGCGAACGGCGAGATCGATGCCTTGTCAGTCAGGGACTGATCTGCAGCAGTGCCAGCAATTGTCGGAGGACTGTTGGCAATCTCAACCTGCGTGCTGACGCTGCTGCTCCCGCCATGTCCATCCGTGACGGACACCACGATGGTGCGGGGCAAGTAGCTCGGAGCAGTGGAGCTGCTGTTACGGTAAGTCAGCGCCTGAAGAAGCGATGATACGCTGGCGGCGGTGGCACTTGCGTTCAGATCGACCAGCAGATTAGATCCGAAGTTGGTCGCGTTCGTGGTGGCGATGGTGCCGACGACCACTCCACCCACAGTCACGGTGCTGTTCGTTGCCGTGCCGTTTGACAGGGTCACCGAGCTGTCAAAGCCGAGTATGTCCTGCGCAGTGACAACGTTGGTGGTAACCGATATGGCTAGGGTGCCGCCGGCGAAGCCCGCAGCCCCGATGTCGGTCACTATAGCCCCCGCTCCGGTGTCAATATTCACGGCGGGGCCGCCGGCGACGAATGTGGCTATATCTCCAGCGAGGTCATTGAGGGCAGGAGGCGTCGCCGCCACCGCATCGAATGTGAAGGTCTTGGCAGTGATATCGAGGGCGCTCGCTACCCCCGGGGTCACTTGGGTCTGCCAGGAAACCATCAAGGTATTGTCGCTTAAGAGCGCCAAGTTGGCCGTGATCTGGTTGGCAATGACGACATCGTTCGCAACGATGGAGGAACCTACGGCGACCCCATTCTCGTCAAACTGCTTGAGCTTAATGTCCGTGCCCCCGGCAGAGCCGGAGGTGTATCCCACGACAAAACCGCCTGTCGGTAGGGCGACAACGGACGGAACGTTCTGATTGCCAATCTCCTGCGCGTCGTTGATCAGGAACGTGGCAGAGCTCGTGCCTGTGACCGGATCGAAGATTGCGCCCACGACAACCTGCGGCTCCAGCGTGGAACCGTCGCCGCCAAAACCTGATCTTTCGGTCCAGACGACGATCATTCTCCCGTCACTCAGCTCGGCCGCCCTGACGCTGAAATCCGGGGTTGAGCCACCAATCTGGAATGGTCCACTCGTGACCACTCCTGCATTGTTCCTCAGGGTCGCATACACCTTGCTGCTCGGGGTATCGATCCAGAAGGTCACAAAGCCACCAGCTCCTCTCGCGGCGACGAAACCGTATGGCTGGTTGCCGGCTGCAGTGCTGATCTGAAACTCGCTGGCGGTTGGTGTTGTGCCCGCTGCGCCAACGGTGATGATGGACCCGTACTGATCTGTTCCCTGTCCACCGGTATTCCGCTGATCGGCCCACTGCACGGCAAAGTTGCCGTTGGAGAGGGCGGTGACGGTGGCATTGTCCTGAGCTTGATTGACGTTGGTATGGACGAGAAACTCGTTACCGGACTTTGCCACCACCGAAGCGCCGTCCGAGGTGAAGTATTGCGCCCGGATGTCGCGACTGCGAGTGCCGCTGGACACGAGTGATCCGTCGTTGAATGTGACAAGGAAGTTGTCGCCATTGACGGCGACATACGGTTGGCTCTGCCCCAGGTTCGTGGTCGTATTGATCAGGAAACTCGTGAGCACTTCACCAGTCGGCGTGAGGATGGCGCCGCGAACCGAGCTGGCACTCGCATCGTCGGGCCGAGGAGCGTAGGGCGAAAAGGTGTTGTCGACCCAAACGGCGACGAGGTTGCCGCTGGCAAGACGGGCGATTCCCGCGCTCTGCTGAGCGCCATCCGTGAAGGGTGTGTAGCTGAACTGCGAACCGTTCGCGAAGATAGCCATTTTGTCTGCAGCTCCGGCAGCGTCAATTAGTATCAAATGTTAATTGAACGTGGCTTTGAAAGCAATTTGGCGTGCAGCTTCGAGCGGAGTGGCTCACTTTTGAGACACTATCGCGATCAGTCCGTGTATGTGTGCGGCAGGTTGGGACGTCTCACATAGCGGAGCAGCCGAGAGGGGGAGCCTCATTGTCTTGCTTGTCTTTCCCGCTGAACAGAGCGAAGCCTTACGGCACGGCAGGTAGAGAGCGCCGCCACCCCGCTCCTCTCGCGGCAGGGCTTCGGGTCGTAGGACCCGGCTGATCGGGTCCGGAACCGAGGGCCCAGCTATGACCACACTGTCAGACACACAGAGCCTGCTGCTGAGCCAGGCGAGCCAGCACCCGCATGGGCTGATGAAGGCGCCTGATCACCTCCCGGCCGCGGCCCGCAACGCGGTGGTCCGCAGTCTGCTCAAGGCCGGGATGCTGGAAGAGATCGCCGCACCGACCGAGCACCACGACCTGGGCTGGCGGCAGAACGAGGACGGGACGCTGATGGCGCTCCGGATCACCGAGGTCGGGCTGCGCGCGCTCGGCATCGAGCCGGACGGCGGAGAGGCCTCACCCACGGCTCAGGAAGGCACCGGGCTGAAGGCACCCACCCCTGCCGCAGCCACCCAAAATGCGCCTGCGGTAGCCGTAGGGCGTCCCTCCCTGCGCGATGCAGCCGGGGCGGTGCTGACGGCCTGGGACGCCGGCGACGACCGCCCTGACCTGCCAGCAGCACTGGAGGCCCTGCGCGCCGCCCTGACTCACCTCACCACCACCCGCCAACCTCGCGACCCTGCCGCCCCACGCCGCCCCCGCGAGGGCACGAAGCAGCAGGCAGTGCTGGCCCTCCTGCGCCGCCCCGAGGGCGCCACCATCGCCGACGTCATCACAGTGACCGGCTGGGCCCAGCACACCGTCCGCGGCTTCCTGGCCGGGCTGAAGAAGAAAGGGATCAGCAACACGGTTCTGGAGCGGGTCCGGCAGGTCGGACCAGGCAAGGAGGGGGTGAAGGGCAGCTACAGCATCTACAGGGTGGTGAATCCCGCGCCGGTGGAGGCCGGCTGATGGCCCTCCGCCGCCCCCCGACCCAGCCCCGCTACGCCGTCGCCCTCTACCGGGTCTCGACCGCCGAGCAGGGCCACTCCGGCCTTGGTCTCGAAGCTCAGCAGGCGAGCGTCCGCGCTTTCGTCGAGAGGGAGGGCTGGACTCTGGTGGCCGAGCACCAGGATATCGCCTCGGGCAAGGACGACCGCCGTCCTGGGTTCCAGGCGGCGCTGACCCGCTGCCGCCAACTCGGGGCGGTGCTGGTGGCGGCGCGATTGGATCGGATCACCAGGCGGGCCCACACGCTCTCCGGCCTGTTGGAGGAAGGGCTGTCGATCCGGGCGGCAGACATGCCCGGAGCGGACGACCTGATGATGCGGGTCTACGCGGCGATGGCGCAGAAGGAACGGGAGCTGATCTCGGAGCGCACCAGGGCGGCGCTGGCGGCGGCGCGGGCCAGAGGGGCAGTGTTGGGTGGAGACAGGGGGTGGAGACCACCGGTGCCGCCGTGTGCCCGGTCGGCGGCGGCGTCACGGGCGGAGCAAGCCACCCGCACGGCCCACCGTCTCTTGCTGGAGGTGGAGGCGCTGCGGGGCGAGGGGATCACCACCCACCAAGGAATTGCGCGAGCCCTCACCGCAAAGGGGGTGGCAGCCCCACGCGGGGGAGGGGTTTGGACCCACACCACCGTCGCTCGGCTTCTGACGCGCCTCGGGGGAGACGCCGCATTTCAATGCGCTCAACCGAACTGCTAAAGCCTTATGCCATCCGACCGCTCAGGGCTGTCCGCTGCCGCCAGAAGAGCCGTAGATCTGGCCCGTGGCGAAGCTCGCGTCCGCCGCTGCCAGTTGCACGTAGATTGAGGCCAGCTCCGCTGGCTGGCCAGGCCGGCCGAGGGGTGTGTCGCCTCCGAAGGTCTTCAGCTTCTCCATCGTCGCCCCGCCCGAGACCTGGAGTGGCGTCCAGATAGGGCCAGGTGCCACTCCGTTCACGCGGATGCCCTTCGGCCCGAGCTGCTTGGCGAGCGACTTGGTGAAGTTCATCTCCGCCGCCTTGGTCAGCGCATAGTCCACGAGATTGGCCGAGGGATCAAAGGCCTGCTCGGACGTCGTCTGGATGATGGCAGAGCCGGGGCGCAGATGGGGAAGCGCCGCCTTGGTCAGCCAGAACATCGCATAGACGTTCGTTTTCATCGTCGCGTCGAAGTCCTCGCTGGAGATCTCCTCCAGGCTCGGCCGCTGCTGCTGGCGGCTCGCGTTGTTCACCAGAATGTCCAGCCCACCCAGGCGCTCCACCGTCGCTGCGACAAGCTGGCGGCAATGAGCCTCGTCGCGAATGTCTCCGGGCAGCGGGAGCGCGACCCGGCCCTCACGGCGGATGAGTTCGACGACCTCCTGGGCATCGGGCTCCTCGGCAGGGAGATAGCTGATCGCGACGTCAGCCCCCTCGCGCGCGAAGGCGATGGCGGCGGCCCGGCCCATGCCGGAATCTCCGCCTGTCACCAGGGCCTTCCGGCCTGCAAGCCGCCCAGACCCGCGATAGCTTGCCTCGCCGTGGTCGGGCTTGGGTGTCATCTGGCCGGCCAAGCCGGGCCAGGGCTGCGACTGCTCCTGGAAGGGCGGCCGAGGAAAGCGGCTGCGGGGGTCGGAAAGGAAGGCCGATCCTGGTGCGGCTGCCGCCGGGGTCTGAGCCGACGCGGGTGTCGCTGCGACCGCCGAGATCACGCCGGCTCCCGCAGCGGCGCCGACCATACTACGTCGCGACATGCGGCTATCATCCTGATCCATAACCATCCCTTCCGTCACCGGTCACGCTTCCGGTTGGCCGTGCGTCTTGCAGGTCCGTGCTGCCCTGCATTCCGATCCGAACAGCCGACCGACGGAGCGGTTGCGACGGAGCAACTCCCCAGTCGATGCCGCACCGGGCAAGGCAATGGCGCAGAAGGAGCGGGAACTGATCTCGGAGCGGACCAGGGCAGCACTGGCGGCGGCACGGGCGAGAGGGGCGGTGCTGGGCGGGGACAGGGGGTGGAGGCCCCCGTCACCGCCGTGTGCTCAGTCAGCGGCGCAGGCGCGGCGGGAGGAGGCGGAGCGGGCAGCGCACCGGCTTGCCCTCGAGATTGAGCGGCTCCGGACAGAAGGTATCGTTGGACAGGCGGCGCTGGCACGGGCGCTCAACGTGCGAGGGGTGCCGACGCCGGCCGGACGGGGTGCGTGGACGCATACGACGGTGGCGCGAGTGATGGGGCGGCTTGGGGCGTCGCTGGCTTTTCAAGAACAAGCGATGATAGTCGGTTGATGGCGGAACATGGCTCAAAATGGCCGGTTTGCATTCGACACGCTGGCAGGCGGAATCGGACACTCACTCCACAAAGTTTATTCGCCACATCCGATCGAATCTTAGCCCTTGAGCGCGAACCGCAGGATCCGGATCTCGGGTGACAAGGCCATAGTTTAAACGGGCGCTTGCGCCTGATCCTCATCGATTAGAACATTCTCGGCTGGGTGTGGTTCGACACCCCGGCGGAGGAAACAAACATGAATATCATGGCATTGCCACATCCACGTTGGCAGGACAGAGGCCGGCCGCGCGGCGTCTTGGGTCCACAGATGCGACAGTTCGCGATGGGACTGGCGCTAGCGGTGGCCTGCGGCGTCTCGCAGGCAACAGCGCAGACGTCTTCCGTCCAGACCTGCCAGCTTGGCGACTTCCGCCTGGAGAGCGGCGCGGTCATCCCGAACGCCCGGATGACCTACATCACACATGGCACGCTGAACGCCGAGCGCAGCAACGCCATTTTCTCGATCCACGGTCTACGGGGCAACCGAGATGCGCAAAGCTTCCTGGCCGGGCCGGGCCGCGCCCTGGACACGGACCGCTACTTCGTCATCCAGCCCGACACGCTCGGGGTCGCCTCAACGGACCCGAACGCCACCACCTCGCCGACGCGATCCGGCATGAACATGAATTTCCCGCGCTTTACCCTGCGCGACATGGTGGATGCCGAATACCGGCTGGTCACCGAATGCCTGAATATTCGTCACCTCGTCGCGGTGACCGGCATCTCGATGGGCGGCAACGGCGCGCTGCAATGGGCAGTCAGCTATCCCGACTTCATGGACGCGGTGATCCCGGTCGTACCGATGGCGCAGGCCAGCCGACAGACCGCGTTCATCTGGGAACTTGCACGGCAGGCGATCATGCTCGATCCCAAGTGGCGTGACGGGGCCTACCCAGCAAACGACCCGCCCCGGCGGGGTGTCGGCGTCGGCATCAACATTCAGAATGCTTTCGGCTTCTCCTCCGAGAGCTTTGCCGACATGTTCCGCGACCGCGCCGCGGTGGACCGCTTCGTCGCAACATCGTCAGAGCAGCTCGGCGCCAGCACGGATGCGCGTGACTGGGTCTACCGGACCTGGGCGATCGTAGACCACGACATCGCGGCGGGGCCGCCATTCAACGGCGACCTGCGCGCGGCGGCACGATCCATTCGCGCAAGGCTGCTGCTCATCCCGAACTGCTTCGACCAGCTGCACACGCCGGGGGCCGGCGGGGTCATGGAAGTTGCAGCGAACGCGCCAAACGTCAAGATCGCTGATATCGACGATGTCCTCGGCCACAGCGGTAACTCCTCTCCGCGCGGCGTCACCGTGATCACGGCAGAGGTGCGGGATTTACTGCAGCGTATCTCCGATGGCCGTCCGGGCTTCAGTGGCTCGCGCATCCCGCGGCACTGGATTCGTGAGGATCGCTGCCCGGGGTAGGCGCGGGGCAGCAAGGTCCGCTGCTGAAGGCGGCGCTGGCAGCGGCCAGGGCGCGTGAGACAGTGCTGGGCAGAGATCGGGGATGGCGGCCACGGGCGCCGCCGTGTGCCCAGGCGGCGGCCTGGGCACGGAAGAAAGCGGCGGAACGGGCGACGCACCGGCTGGCGCTGGAGATTGAGCGCCTTCGGATGGATAGCGTACTGGGGACAGGCGGCGTTGGCGCGGGCGCTGAACGAGAGGCAAGTGCCGACGCCAACGGGGCGGGGTGCCTGGACGCATACGACCGTGGCGCGGGTGGTGGGGCGCCTGGATCAGACATCCTCTCCGCTCCTCAATACGCCTTCTTCACTGAATGAGCCCTTAGGCGCGTAAGTTCAGGCGATCGGCTGATCCGACCAACGTCCGGACGGTGGGGGCGGCGGCGGTTGCGGTGCCGGCTGGCTTGGCGACCCCGGCCGACCTGGCACTGCCGGGGCGGACCGAGGCGGCGTACTGTCGGGCCAAAGCATCTCCTCGTCCTGCCCCCAGTCAGGCGGCGGTGGAAGGTCGTCTTCGGTCGGCTCCGTGTCAGGCGGCGGGTTCTCCAGGGATTTCCTCAGATCGGCGATCGCCTCGTCGTCCATCTCATAGTAGTCCCTCAGCTTCTTCTCGTCCGGCAAGCCGTCCAGTTGTTCCACCTCCTTCTTCAGTTCCTCCATCTTTTCCTCAAGGCGATCCATCTCCACGGCGATCTGACCGACCATGAGGCCGCCCTGCACGCCGAGACTCAGTGCAGTCCCACCGACACCGCTCACCGCATCGCCTAGATGCAGAAAGTCGGACGCGACATCGCCGATCGCGAGCCCGATGCCAGACATGCCGCGCGCGGTGTGACCACGCATGATATCCTCGGCTCCTGCCATGGCATCCTTCATCGCGAAGCCCCAGCCCACCAGTGGCACGAGCGACGCGACACGCCCAGCTGCCTTCTTCGCAGAGGCGCGCAGCAGCATCTTTCCAATGGCCTTGGGCATCGCCTTTCCCAACGCCTGTCCAGCCCGCCGACCCACCGCCTTCCCAGCGCTGCTCGCGGCACCCTTCTGAGTGGCCTTACGGAGTGCACGCAGCTCGGCTTCTGCCGCCATCTTGCGGAAGCGCGTGGCTGCGGCCTTGGCCCGGAGGCGGCTGACCAGCTTGGGTCGCACCACGTCCGCCGCCTTATTCATGTCGAGAAAACGGATGCCGCGTTTGGCCAGCGCCTCGGACACACCTTTGGAGTTGCCGAATGCGTTGGAGATGGCCAGCGAGCAGCCCGGTGGCCAAGGGGCGCCGCCGCGCAGCGCCTTCAAGACACCCTTCATCTTGCGCAGCGCCTTGTTCGTCTCCTCCAACGCCGCGGCCGGAAGCCCCTTCCTCCCCGCCTCGATGTGCGCAATCTGCTTCTCCAGATTGCCTTCCAGGTTTTTCGTGATGGCGCTGGCACTCGCCACGTTGCCACCCTTCTTGAATGACTTGTTATCGTAGATCAGCAGTTCCTGTGTCTTCGGGTTCCACGCGACGCCGTCGAAGCCAGGTGCGTTGCCGGCATGGCCCATCGATCCACCAGGGCCATCGAGGATGACGAAGCCCCGCTGGCCGAGCCAGAAGCCGGCACTCTGCTCACCGATAGTGCCCTTCGTAAGTCTTCGGCCGACCTTCTCCCATTTGCCGGTCTCCGGGTTCCATTGATTGGCGCCTTTCGGCTTCGGGATCGGCTTCGACATGAGCGGTCTCCGCTACTTGCGATACGAGAAGGTGGCCGATTTCTCGGAGGCATTGTCGCGACGTTCTATGAAGCATCCATGCTGACAGACATCAGCAGGGCAGCAGGGCGATTGGCCAATAGCGAGAGCGGTGGCGCTTCCACGACGTGTGTCTGCCCGATCAGAGCAGACATCTTTCGTCGAGAAGATCATGCTGGCAGCAAATGTCACGAAGGGAATTGTGGCGTGTGTCGCGTGCGGTTCGTTCAGTCTGAGCTACTCGGGTAGCGATACATGCTGTCAATAAATGGACACCTGCATCGCGGGAATTGAGTTCGGGCCGCGCTGACCCGCTGCCGGCAGCTTGGGGCGGTTCTGGTGGCGGCGCGCCTCGATCGGATCACCCGGCGCGCCCACACCCTCTCTGGCCTGCTGGAGGAGGGGATCTCGATCCGGGCGGCCGACATGCCCGGCGCCGACGACCTAATGATGCGGGTCTACGCCGCGATGGCGCAGAAGGAGAGGGAGCTCATCTCCGAGCGCACCCGGGCCACGCTGGCGGCGGCACGGGCGCGCGGGGCTGTCCTGGGTGGGGATCGGTGGTGGAGGCCGCCCAGCCCGCCGTGCGCCCAGTCAGCGACCCAGGCGCGGCGGGGGGGAAGCGGAGCGCGCAGCACACCGGTTGGCGTTGGAGATCGAGAGGCTCAGGTCGGAGGGTATCGTTGGACAGGCGGAGCTGGCACGGGCGCTCAACGTGCGAGGGGTGCCGACGCCGGCCGGACGGGGTGCGTGGACGCATACGACGGTCGTGCGGGTGCTATGCAGATTGGGTATTCATGACTCTCAGCCCTATCCAAGCAGTCTGCGCGATTGATTGCCGCCGGCACGCTGCGCTGGCCGTCCGCAATTGTCGCTGAACTCGCACCTCAACTCCAGCGATGCTTCCCTGCCGGTTAGATAGAGTAGGCATCTGCAGGTCGATTGAAGGTCGAATCCGAATTACGTCGAGGCTACAGCGACAAGCTTTTGCGCGGAAATAGCGGTGTCAGCGAGCACGGCAGGATCGATAGCACGGCCCATTCGTATTAAGCGTAGGCCAGCAGCAACCTCTCGGCCTGCATTGAGGCCTGCAACACCGATCACCCGGCCGTCGGTGGCTAGATAGAAGGCGCTGACTGAACCAGCCCCGGACGACCGGCGCAGGACGGTCCGCGTACTCCCTGCATGCGTTCCCGCCATCTGGATGTTTGTGCCGTGTTGATCGGACCAGAACCAGGGCACGTCATCGTAGGTAACATCTACCCCTGCCGCCGACCGACCGACGATGGTTCCGTGCTGTTGTGCATGCCGCCAGGATTCTTGACGGACGTATATGCCGAGCTGTGCATCGTGGTAAGCAGCAACCTCGCCCGCGGCATAGACGCCGGGCACACTTGTTCTTCCCGCCGCATCTGTAAGGATGCCGTCGGCAACGTCTAAACCCGCTTCGATGGCGAGCGTCGAATTCCGTTCAATGCCGATACCGGCGACCACGACGTCCGCAGGGAAGGACCGGCCGTCCGAGCAGTGAACCTTCCCGTCCTGGATACTTTCCGGTTTGGTACCTAGTGCGAGTTCGACGCCAGCATTGAGGTGAAGGGACCGGACGAGAGTCTCCATGTCTGGCGACAACGATCGCGCCATCACGGCCGAGGCGAGCTCGATCACCACCACGCTGCAGCCTCTCGAACGGGCTGAGGAAGCGACCTCCAAACTAATCACGCCGGCGCCAATGCAGACGACCCGTGCTCCTGGATAAAGCTCCTGGCGCAGCCGCCGCGCATCTTCGGCGGTCCGCACAGTCCGGACCACCTCCGCGCCAGGAATCGCAAGGCGTCGCGCCCGGCTACCAGTAGCCAGAACTAGACGGTCGAAGCCCTCCCTACGTCCCCCGGCGAGATGCAGGCACCCCGCCTTAGGATCGAGCCCGACGACCGCCGTTCCTAGAAGCAGATCGATCCCCGCCTCGGAGTAGCGATCAGCGGTGAAGAAGAGGTCGAGGGCGGGCGGCTCAGGCGCGGAGAGGAGCGCCTTGGACAGCGGCGGCCGTTCATAAGGCAGGTGGCCCTCGTCGCCGATCAGAAGAACCCGCCCCTTGAAGCCCGCATCCCGCATGGCCATCGCAGCATAGGCCCCAGCCTGCCCGGCCCCAATAACGACGTTCACCCCGGAGGTCATACCTTGGCTCAGAGGCTGGCCGCGGGAAGGGCTGCAACGATCTGGCCATCTCGGATTTCGCATGCATACGCGACCAGATCGACGGAGATCGGAGCGCACAGAGCCTTCCCGGTCCGCACGTCGAAGCGGCCGGCATGAAGGGGGCACTCGACCTCGCAACCCTCCAGCCAGCCATCGTGACCTTCCCCCGTAGAAGCGGTCCGCCGGTCATGTGACCCGGCGGGTGTTCTGAGGAGGCGGGGAATGGGTCGGAAGAGGACGCACACGCCGGAGGAGATGGTAGCGAAGCTGCGGCAGGTTGAGGTGCTGACAGCCCAGGGCAAGACGGTTTCCGAGGCGGTCCGGACGATCGGGGTGACGGACCAGACCTACTATCGCTGGCGCACCGAGTTTGGCGGCCTGAAGCTGGACCAGGTGAGGCGGCTCAAGGAGCTGGAGCGGGAGAACGCGCGGCTCCGGAAGGCGGTGTCGGACCTGACCTTGGACAAGGTGATCCTGAAAGAAGCGGCATCGGGAAAATACTGAGCCCCGCCCGTCGTCGCGCGGCAGTGGGGCATGTGATGCAGCAGCTCGGCGTGTCCGAGCGGAGAGCCTGTGCGGTGCTGGGGCAGCACCGCTCGACCCAGCGCAAGGTGTCGCGCGCAGCAGATGACGAGGCGGCGCTGACGGCGAGCATCACTGGCCTGGCGCGGCAGTACGGGCGCTACGGGTATCGACGGATCACGGCCCTGCTGCGGGCCGAGGGTTGGGGCTGCAACCACAAGAGGGTGGAGCGGATCTGGCGCCGTGAGGGGCTGAAGGTCCCAGCCCGGCAGCCCAAGCGCGGGCGCTTGTGGCTGAATGACGGCTCCTGCATCCGGCTGCGCCCCGAGAGGCCGAACCAGGTCTGGGCTTATGACTTCGTCGAGGACCGCACCCGGGATGGGCGAAAGTTCCGCATGCTGAACGTGGTGGATGAGTTCACCCGCGAGTGCCTGGCGATCCGGGTCGGGCGTCAGCTTAGGGCTGCCGACGTCATCGACGTGCTGTCCGACCTGTTCATCCTGCGCGGCACGCCGGGCCATGTTCGTTCAGACAATGGGCCCGAGTTCGCCGCCACCGCGGTGAGGAGCTGGATCAACGGTGTCGGCGCGAAGACGGCATTCATCGAGCCCGGCAGCCCGTGGGAGAACGGGTATGTCGAGAGCTTCAACGGCAAGCTGCGAGACGAGCTGCTCAACAGGGAGATGTTCAATACGCTGGCCGAGGCCAAGGTTCTGATCGAGCAATGGCGCTGCCACTACAACACCGTCCGCCCACACTCCTCGCTGCGCTACCAACCGCCGGCGCCAGAGGTCGTCCTGCTGCACCACCTGACCCTACCACCCGGCCACAGCCTCTCCAGCTCCAGCAGGGTCCTGCCCATGCGCCACTAACATCCCGCCCGGAGCACCTCGTGGGGGCTTGTCAGGAGCTCCCGAAGCGACGTGGCGTCGCTTCGGAAAATGCGGCCGCTTGTTGCCGGCCGGTGCAAATGGGCATCGGTCATACAGGCAGGAGACGAAAGCTGTGGCGGCCGCCTCAACATCACAGGTTAACGGCGCTCAGAGATCCCAGGGCATGAACATCCGAGCGAACGCACGACCGCCCGCCCAGGGGGAACCAGGCGGGCGGCGGCAGAAAGGCAAGACGCCCCGGTCAGGACGGGGCTGTGCCGTAACGAGGATCGGGTGGGGCGGGTTGCCGTGCGCCTCGGCCAGTAAGTGGATCCGATCCTTCAGCTATCCGTTGGAATGTTTTACGAACGCATCCAACCTGTTCGAAGGTCCTCGCAGAACGCGTGAAATTTCAATACGATGTCGGGATGGCATTACGTCTGCAGTCCTCATGGTTTGCACCAGGATTTCCTTGGTGGTCGGCTTTGAGGAGGGCTAGGCTCAGGACCCATTAATCTGCTTGCGCCGGAGGGCGTGGGTGTGATTCTGGGCTTGGCGGAGGTCCCGCCATGCCCGCTCCGCCCTTCCTGCTGACGGCAGCGCAGATGCGCCGCCTCGCGCCGCACTTCCCGCTCTCGCACGGGGTGCCGCGGGTGGACGACCGACGGGTGTTGAGCGGGATCATCTACGTCATCCGCCACGGCCTGCAGTGGCGCGACGCCCCTGCCGCGTACGGCCCGCACAAGACGCTCTACAACCGCTTCGTCCGCTGGAGCCGCATGGGCGTGTTCGACCGCATCTTCGCAGCCCTGGCCGCTGAGGGTGGCCCACCGGCGCGGTTGATGATCGACAGCACGCACCTCAAGGTCCACCGCACTGCGGCCAGTCTCCTCGAAAGGGGGCTTTTACCCGCTGTCTCGGCCGTACCAAGGGTGGCTTAAACTCGAAGCTCCACGCCGCCTGCGACGGCGAGGGACGGCCCGTGGTTCTGTTGCTGACGGAAGGGCAGATGAGCGACCACCGCGGCGCGGCCCTGATGCTCCCCCGCCTGCCGCCCGCCCGCGACCTCATTGCGGATCGCGGCTATGACAGCCGCCGCTTCCGGGCCGCGCTGGAGGCCAGCGGCACCACGCCCTACATCCCGTCGAGCCGCAAGCGAAAGGTGCCGTTCCCGCACGATGCGACGCTCTACAAGCAGCGCCACCGCATCGAGGCCATGTTCGGCCGCTTGAAAGACTGGCGCCGCATTGCCACCCGCTACGACCGATCAGCACACACCTTCTTCAGCGCTATCACGCTCGCCGCCACCGTCACCTTCTGGCTCGGGCAATGAGTCCTGACCCTAGAGATTGGCCTTCGGATCGTGACCGGAGAGAATTCATCGCTGACGTCCGGGACGAGCAGGGGCGGGTGATTTATACCGTGACCCATTCGCTGGTCGGACGCTGGATCTGTTGAAGTACGGTACGGCGAGCCTGCTAGGCGCGGGTTTGTGCAGGCAGCAGACGCTGTCGTGCCACATTTGTTGATGGCTTCGTGGCGTTCAGCCCTGCAGAATGGCACCGCTGCGGCGGCGTGGATGGGACACGCAGTCCTCGGCCCGTTAAGCTTGTTCTGGGTCGAGCGGGTCGAGGGTCGGTCGGTTGATGGTTGGAACCCTCCGCTGATCTAGCCGATCTCAAATTCGGCCCGCAGCGTCTATCTGGAATCCGACAATTATGTTCCCACACCGAGTGTGGATGTGCGTCCGCTCATCCTTCGTCGGCCATACTCAATGAGCAAATAAATGAGGGCGGCGGACGAGCCGCCCTCCGGTCCGTCGAGCCGTAGACCTAAGACCGTCGGCGCCTACGGGCCGCGAACCCGAGACCAAGCAGGCCCGCGCCGAACAGAGCCATACTCGCCGGCTCGGGTACAGGCACCTGGGTCGTGTTGAACGCGACGTTGTCGAACTCGAAAGCGTATGACGTGGAGGTCGCAACCACACGGTTAAAAGACAAAGTCGAGTTGATGTTGACGTAATAGGTCCCGTTGACGCCCTGGTCCCCGTTCGCAGCCGCCGTCACATCAGCGCCGGTGAGGACGCCGACCGACGTCGCTCCATCGAAGAACTCCAGTCGATTGTAGGCGTCCACCGACCCCCAGAGGAGCCCGAAGTATTGCTGCAGGGTCGTGAAGACCAGTTCCACCTTTGCGGATCCAACTCCGCCAGCCGTCGAACCGGACGTGATGTATGTCGTCCCATCCGCGCCGCTGACAGTGTTGTCGCCGAACGGAAGGCCATTGCTGTTCGATATGAAAGGCGCGGCATAGAAGCCGTTGGATGCTCCCTGCACCGCCTGAGCATCCGGGGTGAAGTTCACCGAAAGGCCGCCGCCCACAGCCCCGCCCGCTGCACCCAGCGGCAGGCTGTCGAAGCTCTCATAATTCACTCCCGTCGGGGCTCCGCCGACAAGCGCATTGAGCGTCAGGGCGGCATGCGCCGGTCCGCCAAGCGCGAGGGCGGCTACCGCGCTCAGGAGTGCGTACTTGATTTTCATCTGAATAGCGTTCCTTGCGTTGCAGGCCGACTCACCGGCCCAGAGCGCAGAGAGCAAGGCTCATTCCATCGTCAAAATGTAACATAATTAAAGCGTTACGCCCCGTCGAAACCTCTCATCCAGCGAGATGTAAGAGATGCCGACAAGGATGACGTGTGACGAAGCGACGTCCGGCAAGGGTGACACATAAGGCGCCGGCTAGCACTACTTTGGTAGGTGTGGTTCAGGCGGCGTGCTGATGGGCTCGCCGCAGTGCGGGCAGCGCGGCGGCGAGCGTGCGCGCAGCAACTGGTCGATGATGGCGGCGCGAACGGCGGGCAGGCCCGGCTGAGGTGGTGGTCCGGCGCGGCTTTTTCCCCGCGTCCCCGCGGCGAGACGGCGGTGCTGGAGGAACGCGTAGGCGAGCATGGCCATCAGCGCGTGTCGGTGCAGGCCTGTCCAGGAGCGGCCCTCGAAGTGGTCGAGGCCGAGTTCCTCCTTCAATTGTTGGTGACCTGCTCGCAGGCCCGCGCGCCTTGATGGTGGCCGCGAAGGTCTTGAGAGCCGTGTCGGCGGGCAGGTTGGAGAGGTAATACTTCGTCTCGCCGGACGCCCGACGCTCGCCCACGACCCAGGCCGTCTCGCCGGGAAGGTGCTGCGCGGGCCTGCCGCCGATCTGCTGCGCCGGGCCGTCGGCAACCCGGATCCGGGCGGCGGCGAACTGGGCCGAGAGCCGCCCCTTCGTGCCGCGCCGCCAGGTCACCTGCCGCCACGTCGCCTCGGCCAGGACCGCTACGGCGGAGCGCGAGAGTTGATCCGGCTCGCTCAGCTTGCGGCGACTGCCTCCAGGGGGAGTCACCACGGCGACATTGGCCGGATAGACTTTTGAGGATGCGCGGGATGCCGACGGCCCAGCGCAGCCCCCTCTCGCTCAGCCCGGCCCGGAACGCCGCGCTCGTGCCATAGCCCGCATCGGCCAGCACGGGGCCGAACCGCACCCCGGTCGCGACGGCGCGGTCAATCTCGGCGAGCGCCATCTCGGGCTTGCTGCGAGGCGCACGCCGGTCACCGGGCACGCCCGCCTTCTCCAGACGCGCGGCATCTCCCGTCCACTCCTCGGGCAGGAACAGCCGCAGCGCGATGGGAACCGGCACCTCGCCGCGCGCCAGGGTGAGTGAGACGAGCGTCTGACAGTTCGCCGTCTTGCCCAGCGCCGAGGCGAATTGCGGCGCGACGCCGACGGAGCACATGCCCTTCTTGGGCAGTGCTGTATCGTCCACGATGAGGAACGCGCCCCGCCCGCCCACCAGCCGGTCTGCCTCCCGCAGCAGCGCCGCCTCCAGCGGCCCCGCGTCCCAGGCCCCAGCCGCGATGAAGTGGTGCAGGGCATCGTGGCTCGGCAGCCCCAGCCGCTCCGCCATCGGCTGGATGCTCTTGCGCTCCCCGGGCCCGATCAGGCCCGCCACGTAGAGCGGACACATCGCCTACCGCGCCGGGTGCCCGAGCGCTTCGAGCAAGGGCCCCAGCCACTGCTCCAGCTCGCCCCGCCGCACCCGAGGCCATCGCCGCATCCGTCCAGATCAGGACGAGAAAGCGTGCCGCGTCGCCCCGGGTTCCGCCACGTCTTCCAAGGTAGTGCTAGGCGACACTCAGGCCATCAAATTCCGATTGCGGGTCGCCTAAGACTGTCAAACAGTTACAACAGACGGTAGCCGAGGCTACGCTCGGCCGGTGGAGGAAGTTACGATGGCAAAAATATCAGAGCCGGCTACGGCAAGACAGTAAGAAGAAGCCGACGTACGTCTTAAGCTTTTCGCCAGAAGATGCCAGTCCAGTCCACTGTCTCGATCGGGTCCGTGATCCCGCGGGCAGCTCTGAAATCATTTATCGCCGCGCGACAAGGAGGGAGGCTATAATCATCCACGATGACAAAACCGCCCGGACTAAGGCGATCATAGAGCGGCTCCAATACCTGCATCGTCGACGCGTAGAGGTCGCCGTCCAAGCGCAAGACCGATAATCGATCGACAGGCGCGCTTGGCAGGGTGTCGGCGAAAAAGCCTTCGAGGAAGCGCACACGCTCATCGAGCAGAGCGTAGGCTCGGAAGTTTGCCTCCACCTCGGATCGCGAGATGGCGAGCTGATCCATGGTGGAAAGGTCAAAATCGCGGTCGGCGGGGTAGCGCTCCGCGTCGGGCGGCGGCAGGCCTTGAAAGGAATCTGCGAGCCAGACTTGGCGTGTCATGTCGCTATACGCGGCGAGGATGCCGCGCATAAAGATTGATGCTCCGCCGCGCCAGACGCCTGCCTCTAGTAGGTCGCCGGGGATGCCGTCACGAAGGACAGCTTCGACGCAGCTCTGGATGTTCTCCAATCGGCGCAGGCCGATCATAGTGTGAGCGCGAGGCGGCCAGTCGGCGCCGACCTCCCGCAACTCACGAACTTGAGCGCTGGCGAGGCCCGCGTGGCTGGCAAATGGAGTGCGCTGATACTCCGCGACGATCAGACCGAAACGTTGGGCGACCTTATCGGCTAGCCGGACAGCTCTTCGGAGTAGAGGACGTCGCGCCGCAGTACCTGCTGGGACGGCGTTCGCCAGCGGGTGCTCCGCATGAATAAGGTCAGTGAGGCAGCGCTTCAGCAGGTCGAGATAGAGATCAACGGATGCAAACTGGGCAGGGCCGCTCATTCCGAATCGCTCCATTCCAAGCAGCGCATGTGTAACTCGCAAGGATCATAAATGCGGACGAAGACTAGGAGGCGCTATTCCTTCTTTCATCCAGCCACCCGAGACCAGCAGTCCACGCCGCGGCGATGAAGCTAAACGGGGGGGATGGGACTAACCGCCTAGTCTCACGCCGCCCCTTAATGCCTCGAGGTCGATCACCGTCCGCCAAGTCTCGCCAAGCTCGCCGGCCTCAATCCGGGCGGCGGCCGCCGGAGGTACGCCGGCACGTCGGCCAGGGATAGGAACGAGAGAGGCGCAAGAGCCCTCTCCTCGGACGTCGCCTAGAGGAAAGACTACCTACTCATGCTGCTTCGGCAGTTCAGATTGCGGGCGGAGCGTTGGTAGCGAGCCAGCAGCGAACTTTATACCGGCGTCACGGAAGGCCCGCTTCAATGACCACACAGTCGAATACCTCAAAGCTTGGAGCCCAGCCTCGAACTTCCTAACCGTTGCGAAACTGAGGTGGGCTTCGACGGCGAGGCGCTGGTCAGTCCAGGCTAGGAGGCGCCGTGCCTCCCTACACTCGTCCGGCGTCATCTCAAGAACAGCCTTTGTTTTCGTCTGCATCGATCGCCAGCTCCGTGCTCACAAGCCGATAAACGGAGTTTGCCCGTCGCCATGACCCATCATCTACCGCTTAGACTTGGCCCCTACGTGCGAAATGCGAATTGGCCGCATTTCATGCGACACTTGGCGCTTCCACGCCCAGCCGAACCGCTCCAGGACTACCCCACCCCCCGCACCCGCGACTTCAGATCACTCCGCAGCCCTTCCAGTATGCTGGTGAGGTGCTCTGTCATGGCGTCTGTCAGGGCAGACGCGGCGGTGAGCACCTCCCTAAGCACCGCTGGCGCGATAGCAGCAGCCATTGGCGCAACCACCTTCCCGACCTAGCCTTCGAAGATGCCCTGCAGCTTCGACGGGGAGTGTTAGCGACGACAGCCGAGCCTGCGAACTTGCAGTGGAGTCAGTCGAGCTCGCTATCAACCAGGGCTGCCTTCACGAATATTCAGTCGGCGCCGACGGAAAGTTCCTTCAGCGCCAGGACGATCCGGCCGGCCGCGCGCCCGCCGCCTCCGGCGAAGTGCGGGAGGCTGTCCGCCTTCCCCTTCCGCAGATAGGCAGCTGTGCGCACGAGCGTGGCCGACAGCGAGGGTGTGCTGAGACTACCGGAATGCACCAGAATGTCGGGGTAACCACTGAGCTGGCGGTAGCGGCAAATTACTTAGCTAGACGGAATGAGAAGAGCTATCATTTGCAAGGTGCGGCGGCGTGGATGGGACACGCAGTCCTCGGCCCGTTAAGCTTGTTCTGGGTTGAGCGGGTCGAGGGTCGGTCGGTTGATGGTTGGAACCCTCCGCTGATCTAGCCGATCTCGAATTCGGCCCGCAGCGCCAACGTGCGTCATGGTCCGACCACTTGGGCCGGTATCATCGTCCGAGCATAGACGACGATCAGCCCACTTTCGGCGGCCTCTGCTTAGGCCAATGATCAAGTCAGTGATCACGTAAACCCGTCGCCCCCTCCCCGAACGGGAGGTGGCTGCGGACAGTCACAAAGGGGAAAATCGACAACCCGATCCGGCCTGTTCCGGAAATCAGGCGAGTCGAGCCGCTGACCCGGGCCAGGCTGGTGAAGTGGAAAGGGTCACCTGGGCCCGGTCGGCATGCTGGGCGCGGAGATCAGATCGGCCGGAGCCGCTCGGACGGCTTGGGGTGGGTGAACGCGCCTTTCGCATAAACCTCAGGAGCAGCCCTGAAAGGGAAAATACGTGGTGTTATAGACTGGCCAGGATCTCGGCCTGATGAACAGGGCACCGAATTTTCCAGTCCCCTTGATCCTCCCCCGGGGACAGCGCGTACGATCCCATCGTCATGCGAATGCGGGGCGTGAGAACGCGTCGAAGGGGGATAGATGAGCCGAGCAAGGGGCCGATCGTGGTTAGCGGTCTGTTCACTGGTGGTCGCCGCCGCCGTTGCGTTGCCGCCGGTGGCACAGGCGAACATCATTTTGCCGGATGAGGACGAGATCGTTGTCGAGCTCAGCCTGTTTTTCGAGCGTGTCCGGCATAGCTTCTCGGATGTGATTTCGGCGCGGGCTCGTGGGCGCGCCGACCTGCCCGCGTCCCATGGCCGCCTTCTAGTCACTGTTGTCTGCCAGAAGGATGGCATTCACAGCCACCCCGATAGCCGCGTCCCGAATGGCGCGCCCCACCTGAGCGTCGAACTACAGGGCAACGAGTTCGACATTCGAAGAGGGGCGAGCGGAGCTGAGGTCACACGAGTTGCACGGCGTGACGATGATGGTCCGCCCATCACAGAAGAGACCCCGGTCGCTGGGCGAAGGCTCATCGCTCCCACGCTGAACCTAGAGACAATGCCCTCAGCCATGACGCTGCTTCTTTATCTACAAGACCGAACTCCGCTGATTGTCACGATCAATGGCCTCCGCGAGCATCTGCCCCTCATAATGTCGCACTGTTAACTGCTTAACAGCGGATCGGCTGGCTCGTCCTCCCATCTGACGGGAGATGGCTACTGGCAACTGTTGTTCACCCGCTCCTTGCTCGCCGTGTTAAGCAAAAGGGAAGCCGACCTCGCTTCCATCACAGCAGTTCACGAGCGGCGCGGCATTGTTCCGCAGCACTGGTTACGCTCTCTACAGACTCACGTGACAGGGCTCAACGCCCTCTCGATACTCCAACCGCGGCCCAGTCGCTTCAGCAAGGTTGAGTACAGTATGCCCGTCCGGTCGGCGGCCTCACGAAGCGTGAGCTTGCGTCCTCGGTAGACGATGATCCAACGTGGAACTCCGCGGCGTGGTATCCCTGCCGCCCAGGCGGCGTTGCTCGGCCCAAACGGACGCTGTAGGTCGGTACGGACGAGACGATGCTCACCGCTAGGCCGGGGGCCGACGCAGGATAAAAATGTCTCAAACCCGCGCTTACCCTGCCAAGCCCGGACAACCCGATGCTCTCCGCGGCGCGCCTTCTTATTCATTGTCCGCCACGCCTCGTATTCCGGCGAGTAGCCGCGCGACGTTCGGCAGCCGTGCTTGGTGCGAATCTCTCGCGTGACGCGCACCTTCTCGCACCCGCAACTGCGCGTCCAGCCTCGCCTAAGCAGGTCTTGTCGCACCACTGTTTCATGACCGCAGTCGCACTCACAACGCCAACGGCGATGAGAGATGACCCCTCGCCAAAGATATGGGGCGCCCTCTTTGACAACAGTCAAAAGCCCATGACGTTCACCGAGTGCGATCATCGGCGCGTCCAAGGTCCCGGAGGTGATGCGCCCTTCAGCCTCACGCCGGGTGCGTCGCCATCCATGAACTCAACGCCTGCAGTTTCCAGCGCCTTGCGAAGATCGTCTATAGTAGACTTCCTCGACTGCCAACTGCCGGTCTCGAATCCGTATACAGAACTGCTATTGCGCCCGGCAAATATGGCAAGTCGCGGCTGGCTCCAGCCGAGCAACCGGCGTGCGGCACGGCATTGATCAGGGGTCATGCTTCGTGCCAGTGCCTTTCAAGCCGTGCGGCAAGCGACCGGGATCGTTCTCGGTGAACGAGACACCCGCTGCCACCAAACAGCCTCGTCGGCGACGAAGCCGTGTGCCTCATTATCGCCGAGGCTGTGACCGATGACGGGGAAAGCTGCCATGAGGTCGCGCAAACGGTCGCCGGCAGATCAGGTGGCCCGCTGCTTGCGCCGACGCAGGGCGCCAAGCCCGAAGACCCCCGCACCGAATAGGGCAATCGACGCCGGCTCGGGAACCGCGACGACCACAGCCGTACCGATTATCTGGTTGCCGGTCCTGCCCTCGTTCTGAGCCGAAGGGCTATTAAACGCCTCTGGTGTGACGCTCGCGCCTTGGAAGCACTCTGCCGACACCGAGGCATTGCAGTAGTAGTGGGTGCCCGAGAACAGCCCTTGTTGGAACAGGGCGTACGCATTGCCGACGGCGCTGAAGTCAAAGAACAGATTGGTCAGAGTAGCCGTCAGCGCAGAGCCAACCACCTGGACCACGCTGTCATTGCTCGTGATGACATAGGTGGCCCCGACTCCGTTCAGGGTGAGACTGAAGCCGGTGATACTGGCCTGATTGATCACCCCGACCGAACCATCTGTCTGGACGGTACCGATGACGCTCCCCGCCCCGATTGGCTGATTGAGTGTGTAGGTGATCGGGGCGGCGCTTCCGACGCTCGTGCCCAGGAGCGACGCTCCTACAACCAGGGCCACAAGAGCCCCGCCACTCTTAGCCTTCGAATTCAACGACATGATCCAGCCCCTATCCACCTCAGAATCTTGAGGCGCCAATGTTTGCTTCACGACTGATGGGCAAATTCCGGACCAAGAACGAAATATCAACGAAACCAGCAACTTATTCATCTTCTCAGATGGTTTCGAAGTAGAATGTAAAATCATTCGACACACCGGAACGGCTGGTTAGATTCGCCGCACCGGTGCCGAGGGTGCTGCGGGGCGTGAAGCTCCTATGGCCGTGAAGGGTCGCGGCAGGAGCTTCGAAGCCCCGGCCGACACCCCAGCTTCCCGGTACGGCATGCTGAACACGGGCCTTAGAAAATAAAGTCGGACGCGACGAGGTTGCCGGACACGTCCACGGCCTGCACGACGATCCGCAGATCGGCCGACCCCTCTCCGGCGTCCGTCTCGACCAGGAAGCGGCCGCCACCCAGCGCCTCGGACCGCAGCTCCGGCCCGGTGCCGCTGAAGCCGACATTGCCGATGAAGCGGTAGCCCAGCCCGCCGAGCAGCGGGGAGAAGTCGACCAGGTCGCCCTCCCCGCGGGAGAAGTCGGCGATCAGGTCCACTCCCGGCCCGGGCGTGCTGTCGGTGAGCGAGGCGAAGACGAAGCGGTCCGTCCCGGCGCCGCCGACGAGCACGTCTGCCCCGCCGCGGCCCAGCAGGTAGTCGTTCCCGGTCCCGCCGATGATGACGTTGCTCCCGTTGTCGCCCACCAGCACGTCGTTGAAGGCGGAGCCGGTGAGGTTCTCCACCTCGGTCAGCACGTCGCCCGCGGCGTCGCCGCCCACGCCGGCCGTGCCGCCGAGATAGGCCGCCACCCCGGAGCCAGAGGTGAGGTAGTCCACCGTATCCAGACCGGTCCCGCCGATCAGGGCGTCCGCGCCGCCGCCGCCGCGCAGCAGGTCCGCGCCCGCCCCGCCGATCAGCACGTTGGACCCGTTGTCGCCCAGCAGCGTGTCAGCAAAGGCGCTGCCCGCCACGCGCTCGATGTTGGCCAGCACGTCCCCGGCGGCATCCCCGGTGTAGCCAACGCCGAAGCGCAGATCGACGAAGACGCCGGACGTGGAGGTCGAATAATCCGCCGTGTCAGGCCCCGTCCCGCCGTCCAGGGTGTCTGCCCCCGCGCCGCCTCGCAGGAAATCGTCCCCAGCTCCGCCGGTC
Source organism: Muricoccus radiodurans (assembly GCF_050154705.1). Classification (GTDB taxonomy): domain Bacteria; phylum Pseudomonadota; class Alphaproteobacteria; order Acetobacterales; family Acetobacteraceae; genus Roseomonas; species Roseomonas radiodurans. The sequence continues at coordinate 93,783 of NZ_CP189562.1, forward strand.
AGGATGTCGCGGCCGCCCAGGCCGAACAGCGTGTCGTTGCCGCTTCCACCCGTCAGGGTATCGTCGTTCGCGGTGCCGATGCGGCTGATGCCCGCAGTCGGAGCCGGAGATGCCTTCCAGGGCGAGGAGGTGTCGAGCTCGGGCTCGGTCGTGAGGGTGGTGGTGCCCGAGACGATCGCCGGCCCGTTGGTCATCTGCGCGCTCGTCAGCCCCTGGACGTCGTTGCCGGTGACCTGGGCGGTGTAGGCCGTCTGGTTGAGCAGCAGCCGGGTGCTGACCGAGGTGAGGTCGTTGTCGACGAGGTTGTCGCTGATCTTCAGGGACGAGCCGGCGTAGGGCGTGCCTTCCCCGCCGAAGTGGATGATTGCGGGGTTCTGGCTGTTCGCCCCCTGCTGGATGACGTTGCCGGAGATAACCGCGTTGCCGCCGTTCGGCAGGTCGATGCTGTAGCTGGCGTTCCCGGAGTTGTCGTAGATCCGATTGTCGGTGATCGTGTTCACATGGGCCCGGCTCTTGATCTCGTGCCCGACCACCGCGTCGTGGAAGTAGCTGTCCTCGACGGTGAGCGAGGCGATCTCGCCGATATAGATGTTGTGGGTGCGGCCGTCGCCCCTGCCGTTATGAGCGAACTCGGAATCCTGGATCGTGATGTGGCCGTTCGCTACGGGATTGCCGAGGATCCCGTTCTCGTTGTCGTGGAAGTAGGAGTTGGTGACCGTCAGGTTGCCGGCCTGGTAACGGATGCCGGCACCGTTCCCGTCCGGCACATGCGCACCGGAGAAGGAGAGGTGGTCGACCGTCACGTCCGTGTTGGTCGTCAGGATCGCCTTGCCGTTCGGCGGGGCCACGGTGGCGACGAGGTTCGCCATGCCGCCGACGCCCTGGATGGTGATCTTGGTCGTGATCGTGGCGAAGTCGTTCACATAGGTCCCGGCCTGGACGGCGATCGTGTCCCCGTCATGCGAGGCGGCGACGGCGGACGCGATCGTCTTGTAGGTCTGGGTGGCACCGACATTCAGGATGGCCATACGCGTACTCCTTCGGGCGGCGGCACCCGGTGCCGCGCCCTCCCCCGTTGCGCTCCTTGAAAGAAAGCGCGTGTTTTCCCCTGGCCTGCGGACGCCATGCGTTACCGCAAGCCGCTTGAGCTAACGGTCCAGCCGACAGCCGCGCAACCGCCAGTGGCCAAGCTGGTCACGACCTCGCGCACTTAGTGTGTTCACGGGTTCTTGATCGGGAGAAATCAGGAATAATGTCCGAATAGCGTTCTAGACACTGAACCCGAATTGGAGGGCGCGGAGCTTCTCGGAGTTAGCAATCGTGGCGACAGGATCACCTCTGGTGCCGGAAGGGGCAGTGGAGCGAGGAGTGCATGCGGACCGCATTGTAGCGCCTGTCCCACCGCTCAATTTGGGCGGTGCGCGGTCCGCTTTGCGTGCTGATGGTGACGTGCGGCTGCGAGCGGAAAGCGGTGGTGCCGATCGCCGGCATCGTGGCGCGCCCGCCGGATATCACGGCGGCCGAGGCGTTCGCACGCCTCTTCTGCCTGATGTCGCGCGACCGGGCGGTGGTGGTGAACCTCCGGCATCCACGCGAGCTGCGCGGTGGGCTGTCGCAGTCGGATCTTCGACTAGAGTTGATCGGGCCGTGGGCAGGTAAGCAGTGGCGAACCCTAGCTTGTGGGCCAGCCGTGTCTAGCAGGCCGACGTGACCGACAACGCCGGCCTGCTTCAGTTCGCCCTCATGCTGACCGGAACTGACGCCCCGTCGATGTACTCGTGGAGCGCAGTGCAAAGGCGACAGGTCAGCTCAGACAGGTCATAGTCGACCCATCGTGCGGCCATGGACAGGGTTGCAGTGAAGATCCGCCGTCCCGTTGCGTCCCGAACGTCGGTCGCGATGTCGCGGCAATCCCCGTCCAGCAACACGTCCCTGACAAGATCTGAGAGTGTCTTGAGGGCCATCGCCCGAGCTACGGTCGCGTCGGCGCAGTCCAGCCCCTCTTCAGCTCGCAGGAACAATTCGCCGTCGGTCGTATCGAAGAAGAAGCGGGTCATGGGCGGAATACGATCATCAATCTGGCCTCGTCATCATTCGCACGTGTCCTTCCCAATAGGCGAAAAGACGGCGAGCTGCAGCCGGCTAAGCTAAGGCTGATTCGGCTAATAGCACCCTCCTGATGCAACTAGGTCACGAGTTTGATCTGGCAGACGCCCCTTGAGTTGTGAGGGCTCACCAGTAATTCACCTCAGAGTAGAAAATTAAATTGGAGTGGTTCACGGTTTTGGCATCTGTCCAAAATTCGGTACGCCCGAAATGGTTCGTTTGTTAAACGTCTGGGCGTTCCGCGTGCCTGCCCAAAGTCAGATGTCTGACGAACGGCACTGCCGAGCGTCGCGACAGCCATCCTTTTTAAGGGGTACGGAAGTGCTTTACGAGCCGATCACGAGCTTCGAGCCGCATTCCCCTTTGCTGTCAGACAACGGCGAGGAGATCGCGTCAGCAGCGTTGGACACGCTGATGATCCCGGCTCGACGGCCCATCATCCGAGAGGGTGAGCGGCCCGAGCACATCCACATGCTGCTGAGCGGGATGGCCTGCCGCTTCCGGGTTCAGCGCGATGGAAGCCGGCAGATCATCGCCTTCCTCTTCCCCGGCGATTTCTGTGACCTGCAGCTCTTCGGCAAGTCGGAGTACGCCGTCAGCGCCATGAACGTCTGCAAGGTCGCACTCTTCTCACGCGCTCACCTCGGCAACCTCGTGCAGCATGACGCATCCCTGGGACTGGCGCTGCTCCGGGAGAGCGCCTGGGAGGCCAGCGCGACGCGCGAGTGGCTTGTCACGGCCGGGTTGGGCAAGGCCGAGCGGCAGATGGCTCACCTGTTCTGCGAGATCCATACACGCCTCGGGAACCGGGGCGAGACAGGCCCGATCACCTACTCCCTTCCGCTCACTCAGGCCGATGTGGCGGACGCCCTGGGTCTCTCTCCGGTGCACGTCAACCGCGTGCTCATGGTGCTCCGCAAGCGAGGCCTCGTGTCCTGGAGCGGGGGTGTGCTCAGCATCCTCGATCTCGCGGGTCTCGAAATCCTGGCGGAGTTCAACCCGGCGTACCTTCCGTCGCGGGAGCGCGCTGCTGCCACAAGGGTGGCGCTGCAGAACGCCCTGACCCGACCGCTCCCAGCAGGCGCCAATCAGAACAACCACCATCCTGCCCCGATTGAGGCTGAGATGGCGACGCGATGGGCGATGCAAGAGCGGCTTGAGATCAGGAGATGGGAGCGGGTGTCGTCGTGAGGGGAGCGACCTCAGGAGGATGACGTTGCCGGGGTCTGCCCCCAGACCCCACCCACACGCCTCGGGAGGTGAACGGGAAGCGGCAGGGCAGGTTGCGAATGGCCCATAGATGGACCTAGCCGGCTGGCGACGTGCCCGCATATTGCTGCGTCTCCCAGCCCGCCTCGCCAGACTGGTCGCCCTGCTGCTGTATGGCGAGGGCGCGCCAGGACAGCAGGGGGCGGTGGCGTCCCGTGTGACCAATTTGACCAGATGGCGAACCGCCCGGGTGACTGCGAAGTGGGTAAGCTAGCTCTTCTGTCGCCGCCGGCCACGTACGAGCCCGAGACCAACAAGACCAGTGCCGAACAAAGCCAGCGTCACCGGCTCGGGGACCGCCTGCGGCGTTGGCGTGAAAGAGATCGAAAGGAGGTCATTGTTGGAGTAGGATATTCCGCTCCAGTTGAGACGGATCTCATCCGCCGTCAGCGTCATGCGGCTCGCGTCAAAGTTTGTGAGCGTTGAGCTCGGATCGATGGACGCGCCACTGAAGCCGAGTGGTCCCGTTGCAGTCAGAACGTTTCCGTTGAATGGCGTTATTGCGTAAACTACGTTGAGGACGCGGTTAGCCCTTTCCCGCCTTGATCAGGTGCGGACGACGGTGTCGGGTATGCCAAGGGCGTTGAAGGTATCCAGGATGGCGCAGCGGATCTGCACCTCGGCGACCTGACGCGCGGGATCACGGGCCGATAGACGCTCGCCCAGACACTTGAGACGCGACATGGCCGTCTCAGCTAGGCTGCGGCGGTGGTACCCGCTCCAGCACTTCCAGAGCCGTCGGCCGAGGCGCCTGATAGCTCGCAGGCTCTCGTTGCGCGCCGCTGCCCCGGTGGTCTTCGTCCTCCAGGGCTTGCTGTTGCGCCTTGGCGGCACGACCAGGGCCGCCTCGCGGGCGGCCGAGGCCTCGTAGACGCTGCGGGCGTCAAAAGCCCCATCGCTGCTGATGGCGCCGATCCGCTCGGCCTTCGGCAGCTGGGCCAGCAAGTTCGGCACGATCTCACCATCCCCGTGCCGTTGATCGGTCACCTCGACAGCCCCGACCTCATGGCTGTTGGCGCCGATTACCAAGCACACCTTGCGCCAGACCCGGCGCTTATTAGTCCCGTGCTTCCGAACCTTCCACTCGCCCTCGCCGAGCACCTTGAGCCCGCTACTGTCGACCACGAGGTGCAGCGGCCCACCCCGTCGGCAATAGGGGATCATGACGGTCAGGCTCCTCTGACGCCGCGAGAGGGTCCTGTAATGCGGCACCGACCAGTCCAGCCCTGCCAGCCGGATCAGGCTCCCTGTCATGCCCTGCGCCGCCCGCAGCCGCAGCCGGTAGCGCACCTTCGGGGTCAGCACGCACTGGACGGCGGCGTCCGTGACGACCTGCGGCCGGCCCCGCTGACCCGTGCCCTCGGCCGAGCGCCAGGCCAGATCGGGCGAGATCCACACCGTCAGCTCACCGCGCGCGATCAGGCCCCGGTCATACTCCCGCCAGTTCCGTGTCCGGTACCGCTTCCGCGGCCGCCCAGAGCCCGTCGCGTCCTCGACCATCGCACCTCACCCTCACGGATTAATGCAACAACGCCGTGTCGAACCACGAAGCGATCGATGCGCTGTAGACATAGTCCTGCGGCCAGGCCCTTGCCGGGCAGCTCGTACAGCTTCCAGTTCATTGCGGAATCAACACTACCCCGCTTCCATCACGCGCTTGTCGCGCGCGCCGTCCAGCGCGGCGAGTTCGACCTGTTGCGGGTCAGCGCGGGGGATTTTCCTGTCGGGTTTCTTTACAACCTACGGCTCGGTGCGGTAGTTCATGCTTATCAGGCCGGAATGAACCGCGCCGTGCCCGATCCGCATGCCAAGCCAGGCATGACCAGCCACGTGCTCGCGATCCGCGAGGCTGCTGCGGCCGGCCATCGCGTCTACGACTTGATGGCCGGGGACCAGCGCTACAAGCGCAGCCTCGCCACGGAGGCGGCGCCGCTTCTCTGGGCCGAGCTCGTGTCCCGACGGGGACTCGCTGGTCGGGCTCTCTCAATTTGGCGCACCGGACGAGACCGTCTGTCTTCATTCGGGAACGACGTCACGCGGCGATAACAGGCGCGATGTTCGAGCCGGAAATTCGGCGTCCGGCCATGTTGCCACGCGAGAATTGACTGAAGGTTGAGAATATCACGATTCCGTGCGCTCGGCCGCTTGCGCTTCGGCCGCCGCTGGTTAACGACTCCGTGAAGTAGCCGATCCCAAGAAGCCAGGTTCGGAACGGGGCGATCTGCCGTGCAAAACGGCCTCCTTTCTGATCGATATCGGAATGGGAGAGAGTTCAAGGACACAAGAAGAACATGACGACGATTGATTCCACGATCTCTTCCTCCGATTTTCTGATTAATAATCTATCTCTCCAGAACGCTGGCTCCGGTATTCTTGCGGGAGGTGTCACCACCTTTGGGCAAGTCTTCGCCGCGGGCGATTTGCCGGCCGGAGCCGCCCTGGTCGCGCAGATCGGCGGCGTCACGGTCCCCGTGCAGGTGGACGTGAAGACGACCTATCCCGATGGCTCCGCGAAGATGGTCGTCCTCACGCTGGAGCGGCCGGAGATTGCGGCCGGTGCGACGCTCGACGTCACGCTGCTGCAGGCGGCCGCCCCTCCGGCCGCCCCCGCGCTCGACCTCGCGACGGCCCTGGGCGGGCATCGCTTCACCGTGGACCTGACGAATGACAGCGGCGTGGTGCGGCATGTGGACGTGCTGGACGCCCTGCGGAACGCGCTGGCCCACGGAGAGGCATCCGTGTGGCAGTCCGGTCCTCTCGCGGCGCAGGCGCGGGTGGAGGTGACGCTCGAAGGATCGCAGCGCCTCGTCTTCGACGTGACGGCCTACAAGGGCGGCGGCTTCGCCGTGGAGGCGAGCTTCAACAACGATGGCGCGATGGCGGCCACCGGCGGGCAGGTCTCCTACAGCATGGTCGCCCACCTGGACGGCGCCGAGGTCGCGCGCGAGACGGTGAGCCAAGGCCAGTACCAGAACTGGCATCGCGGCTTCTCCTCGAACGACCATGACGGCGGCCAGGGCCTCGGAAGCCCCGATGCGGGCTGGCTGAACATCCGCCACGACGTGGCGTATCTCGAGAGCACCGGCGCCGTCGCGAAGTACGATCTGACGGTCGGCGTGAGCGAGACGCTGCTGGAGTCCTGGGCCGCGGCGCAGACGGCGGCGGGCTGGGGTGACCCGCTCGCGGCGAACGGCGTCACGCAGGACATGGGGCGGACCGGGGGGCGCGAGGACCTCGGCATGACGACCGCCGCCAACACCGCCTGGCTGATGAGCGGGGACCCGCGCGCCGCCAGCTACGCGCTCGGGCAGGCGGAAGCGGCGGGCGCGGTGCCCTGGAACTTCTGGGACGCTGCGAACGGGACCTGGCTCAACACCGACAACTATCCCGACCTCTGGACCGACTCCCGCGGCGGCACCGGATCGCCGGGCAGCAGCGACTCGACCGGCCTGACGCAGCAGGTGCCCACGGACACCGGCTGGGGTCCGGATCGGGCGCACCAGCCCGAGCTCTCCTTCGTCCCGTACATCCTGACGGGGGAGCGCTGGATCCTCGACAACCTGAGCGCCCAGGCCGCCTTCAACGTCATGACCACCTGGCCTGCCGTGCGTGGGAACGGCGACGACATCATGAACGGCCAGGTCCGCAGCTTCGCGTGGGCGCTCCGCACGATCGAGAACGCGGCCTTCGCCGCATCTGACGGCAGTGCCGAGAAAGCGTATTTCACGTCCGTGGCGGACGCGAACTGGAAGTGGCTGGTCTCCCAGATTCCGGCCTGGACCGCGATGCAGGGGGAGGCCTATGGCTGGGTCCCAGGCGTCGTCGGCGCACTCGGGTCGCTTTCGCCCTGGCAGCAGGACTACTTCGCCTCCACCACGATCGCGGCCGCCAGCCGCGGGAACGCGGATGCGCTGACCTTCCTCGCCTGGCAGTCCAACTTCCTCGTCGGCCGCTTCTTCGCCGAGGATCGCGGCTTCGAGATGCGGGACGGCGCGGCCTACATCATCGCCATCCGCGACGACGTGACGAGCGCCCCCTACACGACCTGGGCGAAGATCGGGGCCGAGACGGTCGCGCGCGGCTGGTCCAACGGCGATACCACCTGGGACCACAGTTCGGGCGAGTATCCGCGGCTCGCGATGGCCACGCTCGCGGGGATCTACCACCTGACCGGCTCGCTGGCCGCCGCTGAGGCCTACCGGGCGCTGGCCGAGGAGAGCCCGCCGGGAACGACGCCCGACGTGTACGCCCGCGCGCCCCAGTACGCGGTGACCCTGCCCGGCATCTATGGCGGCACCGTCCTGGGCACGGATCTCAGCGAATCGAAGGTGCTCGTCAGCGCGACCCAGACCCTTGTCGCGGATCTCGGGGCGGGCCGCGACAGCCTGATCCTGGCCGATGGCGGCAACAGGGGCACGGTCACCCGAACCGAGTCGCTGACCGGTGGCTCCGGGGCGGATGTGATCACGCTGGACGCCGGGGGCGGCGTGACCGTGAACCTGCGCGGCGGCGCCGACCAGCTCATCCTGTCCTCGGCCGGCCCGAACCGCGTGACGGTGTCCAACGTGGAAACCATCCGGGGCGGCGAGGCGGCGGACGACGTCACCCTGAAGGTGGCCTCTACGGGGGTCACCATTGATCTCGGCGTCGGCGAGGACCGGCTGGCCCTGTCCTCCGCCGGAGCGAACAAGATCGCCGTATCGAACACGGAGACCATCCTGGGCGGCACGGCAGCGGACGACGTTATGCTAGGTGCGAGTGCCGATGTGATTTTCGTGGACCTTGGGGATGGCACGGACCAACTAACCCTTTCCGAAAGTACGAATCGGGTAACTGCCTCCAATGTGGAGGTGGTGATCGCGGGAAGCTACGGGAACCACGAACTGACGCTCGGCCGGATGCCTTCGGGCGCGCGCGTGGATCTGGGCGGTGGAGGCGACCGGATCGTCCTGTCCGATGCCGCGCCGAACGTGCTGACGGTCCTCAACACGGAGACGATCCTCGGTGGGGCCGCCGCGGACGACGTGACGCTGGCGACCTATGCCTCCGGCACGCTCGTGGACCTCGGCGGCGGCCTCGACCGGCTGGCCCTCTCGCCTACGAGCACGAACCGGCTGACGGTCGCGAATGTGGAGACGGTGATCGGCGGCAACGGGGGCGATGACCTGACGCTTCTCTCCGCGATCACCGGCGCGTCCTTCAATCTTGGCGCGGGCCTCGACCGGATCATCCTGGCTTCCGGCCACAACGTCCTGCGGGCGACCGGGGTCGAGACGGTCTTCGGGGCGAATGGGGCGGACAGCGTCACCTTCGACGGCGTGGCGAGCGGCGGCATGGTGACGCTTGGCGCGGGGGACGACGAGTTGGTGTTGACCAGCGCCGTCTCGGGCCTCGTCGCCAACCTGGGCGATGGAGTGGACAGCCTCGTGCTCTCCTCGGAAGGGCCGAACCGCCTGACCGCCATCGGCGTCGAGACAATGCAGGGCGCCGCTGCCGCGGATGACGTCACGCTCATGACCGGCGGCGCAGGGCTGCGCGTGGATCTGGGCGATGGGCTGGATCGCCTCGTCCTCTCCAACGCGGGGAGCATCGCCACGGTCCTTAACGTCGAGACGCTCGTCGGTGGAACATCCGCCGATCAGGTGACGCTCGGCGCCCCCGCGCTCGACATGTCGGTGAATCTCGGAGCTGGGGCGGATTGCCTGACCCTCTCGTCGGCCGGCCCCAACCGGGTCACGGTCTCCAACGTCGAGACGATCCTGGGCGGCGCCGCGGCGGACGAGGTGATCTTCGGCCTTCCCACATCCTATGCCGTCGTGAACCTCGGCGGCGGCTCCGATCGGCTCACCCTGTCCTCAGCCGGACCGAACCGGCTCCTGGTCTCCTACGTCGAGACGCTGACCGGTGGCGCCATGGGCGACATGGTCACCCTCGGCCGCGCCGTCACGGGCATCCGGGTGGATCTGGCGGGCGGCATGGACCAGCTGATGCTCTCCTCCAGCGGCGCGAACCGCCTGACCGTCTCCGGCGTCGAGACGATCCTCGGTGGCTCGGCGGGCGACAACGTCACGCTCGGCCGTGCCGCGCTGGACATCCAGGTCGATCTTGGCGGCGGCGCGGACCGGCTCGCCCTCTCCGCCTACGGCCCGAACCGCATGACGGTCCTGAACACGGAAACGGTGATCGGCGGCGCGGCGGCGGACGAGGTCCGGCTCGGGACCGCTGCCGTGGGGACGAGCGTGGATCTCGGAGGCGGAGCGGACCGCCTCGTTCTCTACGCCACCGCGCCCAACCAGGTGACGGTCTCCAACACCGAGACGATCATCGGCGGCAACGCCGTGGACGAGGTGACTCTCGGGAGCGCCGCCTCCGGCATCCTCGTGGACCTCAGCACCAGCGCCGACCGCCTCATGCTGTCCTCCGCCGGCCCGAACCTGCTGACCGTGGCGAACACCGAGACGGTGATCGGCGGCAGCGCCTCCGACGTGGTGACGCTCTCCACGGCGGTGGCGAACGGCGTGGTCGATCTCGGCGGCAGTTGGGACAAGCTCGTCCTCAGCAATGGCGCGAGTAGCGTGACGGCCACCAACGTGGAGGAAGTTGTCGGCGGAGACGGCAACGACCGCATTGCCATCACCGGCGCGGTCGGGTCGCGCGTGGAGGGCGGTGCCGGCGCCGACACGCTGATCGGCGGAGAGGGTTCCGATGTGCTGATCGGTGGCAGCGGGGCGGACCGATTCCTCTTCCCCGCCGGTGCCTCGCCCGCGGCCACTCCCGACCGGATCGCCGACTTCGACGGGGTGAGCGACCTCCTGGTCTTCCAGGGTCAACTGAGGGGCAGCTTCGTCTTTCGCGGCGACAGCGCGTTCACGGGTGCGGGCCGCTCGGAAGCGCGCTTCGTGGACTCGACGGACCAGCTCCAGGTGGACACGAACGGGGACGGGACGGCGGAGGTGGTGGTGACGCTGACCGGCGTCTCCCTCTCGATGCTGTCGGCGACCGACTTTCTCTGGAGCTGACGGCGCGGTCCGGGGGCCGTGCGGGCGATCACTGTCAATATTCCTTACAGTTGCAGCCCCGGACGGAGCCGGTCCGAGGCAAAGCCGTTGTATATTATCACGTTGCACATGTGGCACAAGATTCGCTCCCCACCGCCATAACGGTGGGGGAACATCTCGCATGAGCGCAGCCAGCCAGCTCTTGCCCGGGGTCCTTGTTTCAGGAGACCAGCGTACGGAACTTGAGGATCGGCTACCTCGGCATGAACCTAGCTATGGTGCTGAGCGGCCTCGTGCTGACGCACGTCTGCTGGGCCGCGGGGTCGTCGCCGGCGCGCCCGGCAATCACCGCCTGACCGATGCTGCGGCGGCCACTGCAACCACGCGAGAGGGGATCCCTTTCGCACCGGCCGTTGAAGGCGCGGGCGCGCTGCTCCCCATCGTCGTAGACCTCGACGGTACGCTGATACGCTCCGACCTGCTAGTCGAATCAGCGCTCGCCCTGCTGCGTGCCGACCCCGCCACAGCCGCCCTGCGTACGCTTGGCTGGCTCGCGCGGGGTGGCCGGGCCGGGCTGAAGGCCGAGATTGCACGGCGCGCCCCGCTGCCCGACCCAGCCGCGCTACCCTACGATAATCGATTACTCGCGTGGCTGAACGACCAGCGGGTAAAGGGCCGGCGGATTGTGCTCGCCACTGCCTCCGACCACTACTTCGCCCAAATGGTCGCCGACCACCTAGGCCTGTTTGACGAGGTCCTGGCGAGCGACGGGTGCACCAACCTTAAAGGGGCTGCGAAGGTTAAGGCACTCCGTGCACGCTTCCCTGATGGGTTCGTTTATTGCGGTGACGCCGTGCCTGACTTGGAGGTATGGCGCGCCTCCGCTGGCGCTGTGCCTGTGAACGCGCGCCCCAGCGTTCGTGCGCGCGTCACCGCGCCCGTACTAGCCGAGTTCCCGCCGGAGCCCGTCACGGTATCGTTGTGGCTTCGGGCGCTGCGTGTTCATCAGTGGAGTAAGAACTTCCTCGTCCTCGCGCCGCTGTTCCTCACCCATCGCTATGGAGATCCGGCCGCCTGGACCGCGGCGCTGCTGGGGATCGTCGCGCTCGGCTTCGTCGCCTCGGGCACCTACTTGCTGAACGATCTACTCGATCTGTCCTCCGACCGCGCGCATTGGACTAAACGGAACCGTCCGCTTGCCTCTGGGCGAATTCCGGTGACGCGGGGCCTCGCCGTTGCGCCGGTGCTGATCGGCGGGGGGCTGCTATTGGCAGCACTGCTCGGGCCGCTCTCGCTGATCTATATTCTGGCCTACCTCTCGCTAACGTTGCTCTACTCGCTTCGGCTGAAGGGCGAACCGATCCTTGATGTGGCTGCAATCGCGGCGCTGTTCACACTCCGGCTAGCCTACGGACTCATCTTAGTGGGAAGCGCGTTCTCGCCTTGGCTTTTGTCCTTCGCAGGCTTCCTGTTTTTCTCGCTAGCGCTTGCGAAGCGCCATACGGAGTGCGTCGGCCTTGCGGCGCGAGGTGACAAGGTAGCTGTGGGACGAGGCTGGCATGCAGGCGACGCCCCATTAACGCTCGCCCTCGGCGTGGCCTCAACGGTTGGAGCGGTGCTGATCTTCCTGGTTTACTTAACGCTCGATGCTATGCCCGCAGGCTCCTACCGCGACCCGGCTGCTCTTTGGGGGATCCCCGCCCTGATATCTCTCTGGTGCGGGCGGGTGTGGCTGCTTGCAAATCGCGGCGAGATGCACGACGATCCGGTGGCCTTTGCGGTACGGGACCGCCGGAGCCTGCTTTTCGGGGCGGCCGCGTGCTTGTGCTTCCTCATTGCCCTGTAGCGGGCGGCAAAGGTGTTTCCTTCGCTTCCGCCGACGATTGAAAAGTAAAGGCCTTGTGGAGCCAAAAGCTGAGAAGGATTGGACTCGCGACTCCCGCGGTGTGTGCGACTGTCTCCGGGTGCCATGTCCAACCGACGGCGGGTAGCGCCAGATGTGCAGCGGCCACGGTCACCAGCCAAACCACCGCAAGAGCTAGCAAATTGACATAGACGAAGCGCGCGTACTCTGCCCGCACCAAGCCGGAGCGCGATCGGAAAACGAAGCGCCGGTTCATCGAATAGGCGAAGGTCAGGGCAAGGGGAAAGGCAAGGATGACCGCGGCCTCCAGCGGTACGAAGAGAGAGAGGGCGCGTCCGGCCAGCACGTTAATGAATGCCGCCGCGCCGCCTACCATCGCAAAGGCGAGGAAGTCGCGCGTCATGCGACGGAGGCAGCCGGGGCAGGGGTTGACCTAGCCGGGGTACCGCCATCAGCAGACGGGCGCTCGGCCACCACGAAGAACTGCTTGCCTAGCACGCGCCACGCGAGAGGCATCGCAAGGTAAGCGCGGATGAGGGTCTCGTGAACTGGCAGCCGCCCGGTCATCGTGTAGGGGAGGAAGCGCGGCACGACGAGGCGCGGCGTGAAGCCCGCCAACGTCAACCCCTCGGCTAGAGACAGGTGCGATAAGGGCAAGAAGTGATCATAGAAGTCCCAATACTCTCGGTGTGCGTAGCGGATGTTCGGCCCAAGGATCAGGAACAGTCCCCCGGGGCGCAGCTTGCGCCGCACGGCCGCAAAGACCTCGTCGCAGGCCTGCTTGGAGGGCAGATGCTCCAGGAAATTCGAGGTAAACACCACGTCCACAGACTCGTCCGGCACGAAGCTGAGGTCGGTCGCCGGCCCGTGGTGGTAAGTGACGTCCGAGGCGACGTGGTGCCGGCTGTCCGGGTTGAGATCGACTGCGAACTTCGCGCTGGCTGCAATATTGTTGATGAACTCGCCGTACCCACATGCGAGTTCCAGCACACGATCCGTTGGCGCGATGTGGCGCGAAAAGAAAAAACGGCACAGCGTGCGCCATACTTGGTTGCGGCGCTCGAGGCCCGAGGCGACAAACCTCTCCCGGTAGATGGTGTCGAGCTTCATGCGGCGTTGTCCTCGCGGCTGGCGACGGCGGGAAGCACCTCGGCCATCTCGCGGCCGAGGCGCACGCTTTCCGAGATGCCTCGATCCTCAGGGTAGTAGAAGCAGGTGTCGGCGATCTGTAGACCGGCAATCGCCGTCTGCACCCGAGGGATTGCGCGGGCAAAGCCCGGCGGACAGACAGGCTGTGCGTGGCGAAGTCGACCCACGTGCCACGCCCTGAGCGTCGCCGCGGTCACCGCCGGGTTCACCAGCGCTAGCCCAGCCATCGCTTCGTCGCGAACCACCTCGTCGCTCATGCCCCAGCGCGGGTGTGTGTGCGGCATGTAGAAGGGCACGTACACCACCGCGTCGCCATCGGGCGCAGGGCGGAGGTTGGAGTACTCGACGAAGCCTGGATAGCCGATGCGCGGGTCGCTAATGTTCACCCAGAAGTACGGCGAGACGGGGTGGGACAGGCGAAGCGCGACGCAGATCACCCCGATGTTCTGAATACCTTCATATTCGGCGAGGTTGGGAAGTTCGGGCACGAGGCGCGGGATGAGTGGGGTAGGCACGGTCGAGATCACCGCGTCTGCCGGGACAAGTTCGCCGTCCGTCGTCAAGACACCGGCGGCGCGTCCTCCCTCTACCAGCACCCGCCCGGCCGGGCAGGAAAGCCGAACCTCGCCCCCCTGGCGCTCAATGGAGCTGACCAGTGCCGTTACTAGCGTTTCGCTTCCGCCGTCGATGTATCCAAGCTCCTCCTGCATCAGCGATCGTCGGGAGGTGCCGACACGCTTGAGCCGCGTCCAGATCCAGGACGCCGAAATGTTGTCGGACAGCTCGTGAAACTTGAGATCGAAGAGAGGGGCCCAGAGCTTGTCCCACACGCCCCGGCCGCACCACCCGGTGATCCAGTCGCGCGCATTGAGGTGTTCGAGCTTGCCCGGTACACGGCGTTTGGTGGCCGCAAAGGCAAAAAGTCCGTAGCGCAGCTTCTCAACGGGGGTGAGGAATGGCGCGCGGAGTAGCGCGACGGGATCGCCCCAGCGGTGCAGCGCACCGCTTACGAAGTTACCCATAGAGGTCGGTACCCAACGCATCCGGTTGCCGATGTCGAGCTCCTCCATCAGCGCAAACGTGGCGGCGTCGGACCGACAGACAAAGTGGTAGTAGCGCTCGACCGAGAAACCGCCGAGGTCGAAATGCGCTGCCATGCCGCCGGGCTTCGGCCCGGCCTCTAGGACGGTGACGCGCCAGCCGCGCTTAAGGGCGTGATGGGCGGCGGCGAGACCCATCGCCCCGGCGCCGAGGACAACAACGTGCCTCACTGTCAGAACTCCAGGACAATCTTGCTGTATTCGGGGTGCGCAAAGGTTTCGTGCAACGCCGTGCGCAGAGGGGTCGCGCGGACGCGAAACTCATTGGGCCAGTTGGTGATGGGAAACAGTTCGGGCGTTACGAGCGCCTCCAGCTGTTTCGTCGTGAAGGGTGGATTACGGCTGACCAGGCCGTGAGACCAAAGCATCAGCCAGAAAAGATGGTAAGGGATCTTGACGATTGGGGTGCGCAGCCCGGCCGCCTCGCGTACGGCACGGATGAGCTCGATATAGTCGACCGTCTCGAGGCCGCTGACATCATGCGTCCCCGACCGCCGTTCCTCTAAGCAGGCCGCAACGACGGCACAGAAGTCACCAGCATAGAGAGGCTGGCGGCGGAAGCGCCCATCCCCCGGCACGGGGAATACTGGAGTTCGCTCCATGAACCGCTTGAGCCAGCCCAAGTGCTTGCGGTCAAACCAGCCAAACATGAGAGTCGGCCGCAATACGACATGGGGCAAGCCAGACGCTTTCACCATCGCTTCCTGCGCGCGCTTGCTCTCCACATACCAATCCTGGACGACCGAGTTCACGACAGACGAGGAGATGTGCAGGGCGTAAGGTGCCCGCCCGCCTGAAGTCGCTGCCTTCAGTAGCCGCGCCGTCGCTTCCTGATTATTCGCGACGAAGGCGGAACGATCGAGACCGCCGATCTGCGCATGTGCAATGATGAGCGAATCCGCCCTCCGCGCTGCCTCGCACCAGGGACCGTCTCTCGACAGGTCAGCCTCTAGCACCTCCACGTCAGGGTGGAGGCGGCGGAGGATCGCGGCGTTAGCGCCATGCTTGTCCACTGCGATTAGCCGCCGACCAGGCGACTTAATGCGGGGGATGAGGTTCTGCCCGACGAGCCCGGCCGCGCCGGTGATCAGGACGGTTTCGGCGGTGGATAAGGTCACAGCTTAGTTCGGTGTAAAATGGCGCGAGGCGTGAAGCGGATCAGGAGCATGATCCAGCGCCAGAACCAGGGGGTGTAGAGTTCGGAGCGGCCCTTCGTCGCCGCGCGCACTATGTGGGCCGCGACCGCGTCAGGGCTCGCGAAGGGCATGCCGCCGCGAGGCATGTGCGCTGTCATTGGCGTGTCCACGGGGCCCGGCTTCACGAGCAGCACGCGGAGCGACGTGCCATGGAGCCGGTGCTGTAGGCCCTCGCACAAGGCCGCGAGCCCGGCCTTCGCTGCGCCGTACACGAAGTTGCTCTGCCGCCCTCGGTCACCCGCGACAGAGCCGAGCACCACCAGTGTGGAGGCGTGCTCACGTGGAAGGGCGCGGGTGAGCGCAAGCAGCCATAGGGCGGGGGAGACGAAATTGCTCTCCAATGTCTCCCGCGCCACTCCAACCTTCATCTCAGCCTCGCATTGGTCGCCGAGCGCGCCCCAGGCGAGCAGGACGAGGTCAGGCGCGGGGCTATGCGCCAGGAGTCGCGCCGTGCCCTCGTCCGGGTCGTCGCGCTGAAAGTCGCAAATCTCGATCACGACCTCAGGCGCGCCGCGCGCCCGAAGGTCTGCCGCGATGTCGGCTAAGCGCCCGACGTTTCGCGCGGCCAGCACACAGCGCCCACCCGCCTCCGAGTAACGGCGCGCGAGGGCCTGGGCGATGGCGCTCGTCGCACCAAGGACGAGGAGGGTCCTCACTCCGCGCACCCACGCCTCCCCGTCACGCGTCGCCAAAAATCAGAGTCGAAGCCGGGCTCGCGTTGCTCCTCAACGTGCTCCCACTCGGGAAAGGAGCGCCGGAACTGATCGGGAGTCATTGCCGCGTCCTTGGCGGGGTAAATCCGGCCGCCCGCCTCCAGCGCGATGTCCGCCATGCGCCCGAGCAGCCGGCGCGTGCTGTCGCCTCGGTTCGGCAGGTCTACAGCGAGCGTCGTGCCTTCCATCGGAAAAGAGAGCACTCCTTCGGAGCGCCGCGGGCCGAATTCCTTCAGTACCACGAGGAAGGAGCCCTCGCCCGCTCGCGCCGTCTCGGCAAGCAGGGCGCGCACCGCTTCCCGCGCGTTCGCCCGCGGCACGACGGATTGGTGCTGGAAGAAGCCGCGCTTGCCATACATGCGATTCCAGTTTGCGATCCCGTCGAGCGGAAAGAAGAAATCCTCGAGGCGCTGTGGCCGCGCACCTATCGCGCCGAACCTTCGGTACACCCAATTAAAGGCACGCACCGTTAGGCCGTTGAGCGCGAAACTTGGCGCGTCCATCGGCAGGGAGAGGTGCGGCCGCCGAGGTGGCTCTAGCACGCCCGAGGGGGCGTGGCGTGCGCGAGTGAAGAGACCGCGTCCTTCGGTGGAGGAGAGGCAGTCAATCCAAGCCACTCGGTGCTCCCATCGCGCCGCGCTATCTTCCATCGCTGCAAAGTACTCGGCGAGGCAGGCAATTGGCCGCGTCTCCGTCTCCAGCAACGAGGAGGCGACACGGGCGAGGCGCAACTCTACCCACAGGATCGCGCCGGTAAGGCCGAGACCGCCCAACGTTGCGGCGAAGAGCGGCCCGCCGGGCGTGACCTCAATCGCGCGATCGCCTCGAAGGAGACCGATCCGCGTGACGTGCGCACCAAAACTCCCAGCAGTGAGATGATTCTTTCCGTGGACGTCGTTCGCTACCGCGCCACCCAGCGTGACAAAGCGGCTGCCGGGCAGCACGGGCACGGACCAGCCACGCGGGAGAACGACGCGGAGCAGGGCGTCGAGGCTAGTACCAGCCTCCGCGCGCACGACCCCCGCCTCCCAATTCGCGGCGATTAGGCGGTCGAGGCAAGTGGTATACACCGTAAGCCCGCCGGAGTTGAGCGCCACGTCGCCATAAGACCGACCAAGGCCGTGGCAGAGGCGCGAGGCCCCGGGGAGAGACGGTCTAGCGAGGGCGGGCGCGACCTCGTCGACGAAGAAGGGGCGTGCCACGGGGCCGGCGGCTGGAGCGATGCGGCCCCAAGCAAACACACGCTCTACTAGAGTCCCAGGGGGCTGGGCCGCGCTTCCCGAGGTTGGTGTGGTACGCATCGGTTTAGCCGCCGCTTTCCGGGCGGTCCCAGAGCTGCAGCGCGAGGAGTCTGAACTCACGCGGCGGACCGGCGGGGCGCAGCCCGGCCTGGCCGAGGGCATCGCCCACGGCTGCAGGTGGCACGCGGTCGTGCCAACGCGCCGAGACGAACCAGACCCGCGGCGCCAAGCTCGCTTCCTCGGCGAGCCGCGTCAGGTCATCCGTCGAGGCGGGAGCCATCCGCACCGTCCCGGTGACGTTCGGCGCATAGTAGGCAAGCAGCGGCTCGGAGCCAGTCAGTGGTGGTGCGACCACCGCGTCACCCGGCTGCAGGCCCTCGCGGAGCGCGGCGGCGAGGCCGCGCCAGTCGGGCCGCGAGGGCTCCGTGTAGTAATCGTGCAAGCCCACAGCCGAAGCAACCGCAAAGGCAGCAGCGAAGCCCGCGCGCAGCGCGATGGGTGCTGCCTCCTTTGCGCCCGCCCCGCTGCTCCACCGCTTGGCGATAGCGTGGGCCGCCAGGGCATAAAGCGGCAGCATCGCCCAGATGTGGACCCGCAGAAGAAAGATGGGCTGCACCGCGAGGCTGAGGCCAATGCTGAGGGCGAACGGAAGTGCGCCCACAAGCAACGCAAAGCCGAGGCCTAGAGCGTCTCGCCGCAGCCCCCACGCCCCCCACAGCGCGATGCTGCCGAGGACAGCCGCTGCCATCGCCGCCACAGGCAGTGACACGGCGCCTGCTAACTTCTGTGCAAGCAACGCGCCCGCCACCTCTGCGACAACTCGGGGCGAGGGCGGTGGAATCCAAGGCAGGAACAGGTTGTTCATGTTCTCCATAAAGAGGCGGAGCAGTGGCGTGTAGGCGAGGAGGAAGGCGCCAATGATTAGGTGCGCCCAGAAGGCCGCGCGGAACCCGGCGGCGGGCCGCCCCGCGCGCCACCAGCCGAGGATCATCAGTAGGCTTAAGCCCGGAAGGGCGAGTAGCCCCGTCACTTGCGTCGCGGCACAAACAATCGCTCCGAAGGCATAAGCGACGGCTCCCCAGCATGCCGCCCGCGCGTTGCCCGGCTCTTGAGCGAAGCGCAGCGCCCCCCAGATCGCGACCGCCGCCCCGAGCACAAGGAGGCCATACATGCGCACCTCGGCCCCGTACTGAACGTGCAGCGGCGAGGCGGCAAGGAGCAGCGCGGCCGTCAGCCCCACGTTCGCGCCGCCGAGCAACCGCCCGATAGCAAACATGACTGGTACCGTGAGCAGGCCTAGAAACGCACCGAAAGAACGCAGGGCCCACTCACCCGTGCCGAACACTTCTGTCCATCCAAGCAGGAACAAGAAGTAAAGCGGGGGGTGGACGTCCGCGAGGATGGGACGGAGAAAATTGTCACGCTCAGTAACGACTATGCGGATCGTGTAACCGTCGTCCATCCAAAGGGACGTGCCGGTCAGGTCAGCAAATCGAACAATCGCGGCGAATGCGCAGATCCCCGTGAGCAACGTCCCGTCAAGGGCAGACAGCCGGTCGTCCCTGCTAGCCTCCCCGGTCACGGCGGCCGGTCGGCGATGTTCGACCGGTCTGGCGGCAGGGCGCGGCGGAGATGTTGCGGACATTCGGTCCTGGCCCAGTGGTGCGGCAAAGAGAAGCTGGACGTGTGAGAGTAAGATAAGGCCACCGCGCCTGCGCCGGCGATGCCCAGATCCCCGTCAGCTCCCACTCGACCATTCATTGTGCTTTTGCCACGTTTCTCATGGTCTGCGCCAGTCCCAGGAAGAGGGGTGGTGATCCGCTCCGCGTTATGGGCTGCGTAGGGAGCAAGGTCCGGTGCGGTCACTGCCCGGCGCGGGTTCTCCGACATCGCCCTCGGCGGAACACTGATCTCTAAGGAGGCGCTCTGGTGCATTGCCCCACTCAACGCCGTCAAAGCAGGGATCTGCGACAGGCCGCCGAGCCAGTCGCGAGTCCTTAGAAGAAAGGATTCGGCGCCTCATTGAAGGCTTAACCGCCTAACTCAACGTCTAGCTTGGCCGCGTTCTCGGCCGCAGCAAGACGGCGGAGGCGATCCGTTATGTCCTGAGTCAACGGGATGGCCCGACTCAATCCCTGGATCACGGACGCGTTGACCCTTAAACGACTCCAGTGAACGTGCGACGCCCGCTTATCCTCTCCTGCAAAGCGCCTGTTGGCCGGGTCCAACGAAGGCGGCGCGCACTGGGCCGCCCTTATGTCGCTATTCGGGACCGCGAAGCTCAACAGCGTCGGCGCGCAGCGCTACCTCGCTGCCCCCTCCAGGATAGACTGTAAAAGGATTTGACGCACGGCAGCGACGATCGGGCGATCGTACCCGTAAGGGCCTGATAATTTTAAGGTTCTTCTTGTGGCGCACTTCTCGCTCAACATGCCGGCTAGGTATCACGAGATGCGAAATGTCTTCTGGAGATCAGCCACGCTTCATACCTGCATTGACTGGGCTTCGCGGCCTGGGTGCAATCTGGGTCTTTCTTTACCACCTCGTCGATGATCCCAGTTTCCCAGGCGTTAAGCTCGGTTTCTTAGGAGTTGACTTGTTTTTCGTTCTCAGCGGTTTTGTGCTTATTCACGTATATCGATGGCAACTCGAAGGTGGGGGATGGGAAGCTTACAGGAACTTCCTGCAGGCGCGTTTGGCTCGAATCTATCCGCTCCATCTGGCGTCACTGCTGTTGGTACTGTGCGTGGTGCTAGTAGTCCCGGGATTCGCCGATCGCTATCATACATCAGGACGGTGGAGCTACGAGAATTTCGCCGCACAGTTGTTGCTAATCCAGAATTGGGGATATTTCTTTCCCACGAGTTGGAATACTCCTGCTTGGTCACTGAGTGCTGAGTGGGCCGGCTATCTCGTATTTCCGGTGTTCCTCCTCGGAGTTCGTTGGGTAAGATCTCCCACGGTAGCCATTTGCCTAGCTTCTGCGTGTGTGCTTGGAGTCCCAGCTATTCTCAACGTTTGGGGCGCCCCTCACAGTGCAACTGGCTCGCCTGGGATGGCACGAATGCTGTGCGGGATGGCTGCTGGCGTATTAGCCTATGTGTTCTTTGTAGGAAAACGGATCCTGCCTGTTCTGCCCTGCAGTGCGGTGATCGCCGGATTGCTAGTTCTGGCGAACCTACCAGGCATGGTATGGGCCGGAAATCTACTCATACTTCCTCTTCTTCTGCTGGCAGCACAAATGGATAACCCGGTCGCCAGGACACTTTCAAGCCGCCCCATGATGTTCCTTGGGGAAATTTCGTTCTCTATCTATCTATTACATTGGATAGTACTTCAGCTAAACAATTGGGTCGGCGATGTTTGGCCCTGGCTGGATCAATGGGTATTGCTCCGAATGATCTGTGTGACGGTGGTGGTTCTGATTCTCTCCTGGGCGTCTTATCTCTGGGTTGAGCTGCCTGCTCGTAGGATGGGACGCAGAATTAGCCTGCCGTTGAGTCACGTTGCCGCATAGGTATTGTGCTGGACCGGCACAAGAGATGGCAACTTGGCCGCTTACAGTCAGCTGACCCTAATAGGTCTTGTCCAATCCGCCTTATCTCCGTATCCGTCCGGGAACATGGGTGAGGAATAGAATCGGATGTGATTGGCATTAGGCAGTGGGTGTAGGCTGAGATGCCGGCATGTGCGACGCAGGAGAACTGGGCCCGGTATGACCGCAGTAAGCTAGTTGTTTGGTCGCGGAACATTGTTGGGATCCGGTGGGCCTGGCCATCGTAGACTATGCGGATCGCTTCGAGCGCCTGAAGGGCGCCGTGCCGGGAGGGAGGTGAGCGGTGCTCCAGATCCACCCCAACGCCCGTACCACCCCCGCCGTCCGGGCCGAGATCGCCCGCTCCACCGAGCCCTCGGGTGTCCTCGCCCGGCGCTTCGGGGTGAGCAGCGAGACCATCCGCAAGTGGCGCAAGCGGGGTCCTTCGGACTGCCTCGACCACTCGGCCCGGCCCCATAAGCTGCCGTGGAAGGCCACGGACGAGGAGCGGGCCGTAGTCTGTGCCCTGCGCCGGGCCACCCACTTCGCCCTCGACGACCTCACCTTCGTCGTGACCCACTTCCTGCCGCACCTGAACCGCGACAGCATCTGGCGCATCCTCAGGTCGGAGGGGCTGAACCGTCGGCCACCGCCCCCGTCCGGCAGGCCTGTCCGCGGCAAGGGCACCTTCCGCGACTATGACCTCGGCTTCGTCCACATCGATATCAAGCACCTGCCAAAGCTGCAGACAGCCGATGGCGAGCGCCGGAAACGCTACCTCTACGTTGCCATCGACCGCCGGTCCCGCTCCGTCCACTTGGCCGTCAAGGATGACGAGACCGAGCGCAGCGCCATCGCCTTCCTCCACGAAGCAGCCAAGGCTTTCCCGTTCCGCCTCACCCACGTGCTGACCGACAACTGCAGCTGTTTCACACCTGCCTTCGCCCGTGTCTGCGCCGAGCTCGGCGCGGAGTGCCGTCGCACCCGACCCTACTCGCCGCAAACAAACGGCATGGTCGAGAGATTCAATGGGCGGGTCGGCAGCGAAGTGCTGGGCATCACCATCTGGTCCCACGCCCAGTTGGAGCAGCTGCTCCGGGGCTTCAACGCCGCCTACAACGCGCGCCGCCAGCGTGTTCTCGACGGCAAGACGCCCGACCAGGTCGTCAAGGAACGCCTCCGGGCACGACGAAAGCTCGCCCGACCTAAGCCTGAGCTACCAGAAGAGCGCGCAGGCCCAGATGACATCGCCCGCGCACGCCTCATCGTCGAGAATGCCAAGGAGGTCTCACAACCGGACAACTAGGGTCAGGACCCATAAAGGGATGCTGTGGTGGCGCTGGTCATGATTCACCCCGCCGGAGGGCGACGGGGTCGGGATGGACGATCTCTTCTGGTTGAACGACGTGCAGATGGAGCGGCTGGCGCCGTTCTTTCCGAAGTCGCGCGGCCGCGCCTGGGTGGATGACCGGCGCGTCCCGAGCGGCATCGTCTTCGTCAACCGCAACGGGCTGCGCTGGCGCGATGCGCCTCTCGCCTACGGCCCACCCGAGACCCTCTACAACCACTGGGTCCGCTGGAGCCGAATGGGGGTGTTCGCCCGCATGCTGATGACGCTGACCGAGGAGGGCGGGGACAACCGCATGGTGATGATGGATGCGACGCACCTGAAGGCGCATCGCACGGCAGCGTCCCTGCGCCGTCAAAAGGGGCGCGCAGCCGACTCATCGGACGCACCAAGGGCGGCCTGAACTCGAAGCTCCACGCCCTGGCCGACGCGAAGGGCCGTCCCATCCGCCTGTTCCTGACCGCGGGCCAGACCTCGGGCTATATCGGCGCGCGGGTGCTGCTGTCCTCGATGCGTACCCGTCCGGCGAGGGCCGCCTTCTGTGAGGGATGATGCTTTCTGACCTTAGTGACGCTCGTAAGGGCGACGCTAAGGACGGGGGCGGGATGGAGATCATCACCGGCGTGGAGCGTCGGCGTCGCTGGCGCGACGAGGACAAGTTGCGCGTGCTGGCCGAGACGGAGCAGCCGGGAGCACGGACGTCCGAGGTGGCGCGGCGGCACGACATCAGCCGCGGCCTGCTCTGGTACTGGCGGCGTCAGCTGCGGCAGGGGCGCCTGGTGGTTCCCGGTGCCTCCGAGCCGGTGTTCCTGCCGGTGCGGGTGAGCGACCCGGTCCCGCCCGGGCCTGCGGCACCCGCCGTGGCGATCGTGGATCCACGGATCGAGATCGCGTTGCCGGATGGCACCCTCGTGCGGGTGGGTGCGGAGGTGGATGCAGCGGCGTTGCGGCGCGTGCTGGCCGCCTTGCGGCGGTGATCCCTGTCCCCTCCGGTGTGCGGGTGTGGCTGGCGGTGGGCCACACGGACATGCGCCGCGGCATGAACGGGCTGGCGCTGCAGGTGCAGGAGGCGCTCGGGCGCGATCCGCACGCGGGTGACCTCTACGTGTTCCGCGGCAGGCGCGGCGACCTGGTCAAGATCCTCTGGCATGACGGGCTCGGCATGTTCCTCTATGCCAAGCGTCTGGAACGGGGGCGCTTTCTGTGGCCCGCGACCACCGGCGGTACCGTGTCCATCTCCTCGGCGCAGCTGGCCTACATGCTGGACGGGATCGACTGGCGGAACCCGCAGCACACCTACAGGCCGCAGGTCGCGGGGTAGGCCACGGCGAGCACGCCGATGATTTCGGTGGCGGCACGGGAGGTCGTCTGATTCACTTCCCCCGTGATGCCCACGCCGGAGCAGACCGACGACATCGAGGCGCTCCGCGCGGCGCTGGCCGCGGAGCGCGAGGCCCGCATCGCTGCCGAGGCGCGCGCGACCGGCGCGGAGGCGATGATCGCCCACCTCAAGCTCGTCATCGCCAAGCTCCGGCACGACCGGTTCGGCGCCTCCTCCGAGCGCGGGCGCAAGCTGCTGGATCAGTTGGAACTGGAACTCGGCGAACTCGTCGCCACGGTGGCCGAGGACGCGACCCGGGCCGAGGGCCATGGCGGAGATCGGTCCGGGGCGCCGCCTCGCAGGCCGGTCCGGGGTCCGCTCCCCGCCCACCTGCCGCGCGAGCGCGTGGTGATCCCGTCGCCCTCTGCCTGCCCCTGCTGCGGCGGAGGGCTGTCCAGGCTCGGCGAGGACGTCACCGAGACCCTGGAGGTGGTGCCCCGGTCCTGGAAGGTGATCCAGACCGTGCGCGAGCGGTTCAGCTGCCGGTCTTGCGAGGCCATCACTCAGCCGCCCGCGCCGTTCCACCCCATCGCCCGCGGGCGCGCCGGACCGAACCTGCTGGCCATGGTCCTGGAGGCCAAGTTCGGCCAGCACCTGCCGCTCAACCGTCAGAGCGAGACCTACGGCCGCGAGGGGGTGGAGCTGAGCGTCTCCACCCTGGCCGACTGGGTCGGCACCGCCGCGGCCGTGCTCTCGCCGCTCCACGCCCTGATCGCGGCCCACGTCCTGGCCGCCGAGCGGCTGCACGGAGACGACACCACCGTGCCGCTACTCGCCCGCGGCAAGACCGTCACGGCCCGGCTCTGGACCTACGTGCGGGATGACCGGCCGTTCGGCGGACCTGATCCGCCTGCTGCCCTGTTCCAGTTCTCCCGCGACCGCACGGCCGAGCACCCCAGGCGTCATCTGGCCTCCTACGCGGGCATCTTGCAGGCGGACGCCTATGCCGGGTTCGGCGAGCTCTACCGGCCCGACCGCAAGCCCGGGCCGATCGTCGAGGCGGCGTGCTGGGCGCATTTCCGGCGGAAAGCCTTCGAACTGACCGAGGTCGCCCGGGCGCCGCTCGCGGCTGAGGCCGTGCGGCGCATCGACGGGGTGTTTGATGCCGAGCGGGAGGTGAACGGGCGCCCGGCACCCGACCGCCTGCAGCATCGCCGGACCGTCGTGGCCCCGCTCGTGGCCGACCTCCACGCCTGGATGGTCGAGAACAGGGCCAGGCTGTCGCGCCACAACGACGTCGCCAAGGCGCTGGACTACGCCCTCACGCGCTGGGTGGCGTTCACCCGGTTCCTCGGCGACGGCCGGATCTGCCTCAGCAACAACGCCGCCGAGCGCGCCCTCCGTGGCGTCGCCCTCGGTCGTAAAGCCTGGCTGTTCGCGGGCTCCGACCGGGGCGGCGAGCGGGCCGCCGTGATGCTCTCCCTCATCACCACCGCCAAGCTGAACGGCATCGACCCCAGGGCTTGGCTCGCCAACGTGCTCGCCCGCATCGCCGATCACCCCGCCTCCAGGCTCGACCAGCTCCTGCCGTGGAACTGGACGCCCCAGCCCACAGCCCTGCCAGCCGCCGCCTGATCGTCAACCGCGGCCCTCTCCGGGTGGGTACCTCGATGGCTCCGGCCGGAACGCTGCTGGTCGACCACGGCTACGACGCCAACTGGTTCCGCGACGCCCTGACCGAGCGTGGCACCACCCCCTGCATTCCCTCCAGGAAGGCGCGCAAGGTCGCCATCCCGCATGATGCGACGCTCTACAAGCAGCGCCACCGCATCGAGACGGCCATGTCGCGCCTCAAGCGCCTGGGCGAGCGCCTCTCGGCCCGGGATCCCGCCCGTCAGGTGGCCGAAGTGCAGATCCGCTGCGCCATCCTGAACACCTTCAACGCCCTTGGTATGCCCAACACCATCGCCCGTGCCTGATCGACCCGCAAAAAATGGCAGGGCTCGCCCTCAGTCGGGATTACGCAACAACGCCCTAATCAGTTCAAGCGTGGATCTGCAGTGCGTTTCGACACCACCGGCGCCGGCGTGAGCACACAGCGTCGTGGTACCGTTGTGAAGACTGTCGAGACGCTACGCGGCACTCGCGTTGAGGTGAAGGACAAGAGCAGCAAGATTTTTCGGCCGCATCTCTCGACGGTCAAGCTCGCGGGGTAGGATCACTGCCGGCGGGCGCGTGTTGACGGGCAGGCGAGTGTCAGTTCCTCGTCTCGCGCATGAACAGCCCTCCCGCCAACTCTACGCTCGCGAGGTGGATGGCGCCCCACTCCACCTCGCCTTGCTCATCGTGCTGCAGCATCAGCGCCTGGGTCCGCTCGGTAGCGTCCTCTAGGGCTCAGTCGCAGTGGGACTGAACCACCGTGTTGGCGCACGGATCGCCGGAAAGGAGCTTGAAGATCTATGGTGCGGCGCTCCGCACGTCCATCCGCTGCAGTCAGCGCCACGACGTTGCAGGCTTCGGAGTGCTGACACGAGATGCGGGCGTGCGACAACAGCTCCAAGGAAGAAGGGCTGCTGCCGGATACTCCGTGGCTTCCAAAGGAAAGTACGACCCGCAGAGATAGCGAGCGAGAAAATTTGCGGGATACTTACCTTTCAGACCGATCATCTATGGGTGCATCGCTTCAGAACTCGCGTCGGACCATCGGCCCAGGCCCGGCGCTTCGCCCCATGGGCGCGCCGCGCAGCACCTTGCTCAACCCACCGTTCAGCCGGGTGTTACCTCGCCCCGCACAACCCACCTCTCACCGGTGCCCTTGCCTTCCTGGAAGCCCTGAATCTTTTCTGACCGCGTGGCGGGCGTGGCCTTCCACCGTGTGCCGACCTGCGTTTCCAGGATCATCTCCTTCGGTGTCGCGCTCACGACGTATATTCGTTGGAGCATCTGGCCGAACTGGACCTCAAGGTGCTCTCCTGACTGCACGCGTCGCCGGTTGCCAACATAGGTATGCGCAAGAAGCAGTTTCGTCCCGACCCCTAGTTCATCTGAAAGGGTGTTCGCAACCCAGGGCATTGATCTCTCCCCTCGCGCCGCTGTCATGAAGCAATCTCACTACCAGCGGCGCGAGTACACGAGGAAGTAGCCATCCCGCCGCACTGCCTCAATCAGTTGGCCATTCGTGATGCCATTGGTGCTGCCGAGAGTCTTGGATCGATTGCCGGGATCGAACTCCTCGCGACGGTCGATCCGCCACTCCCCGAACTGGCGAACAGGGAACTTTGCCCCAGTTGTAGGCGCCGAGACGACACTCCCCAGAAGTGCCGACTGAAAATTCCCCAGCTGGTCTGACGGGCCGGCCTGGCCAGGAACGCCTCAGTCGGCTGGCCATGGACCCCATGCTGCCCCTGTCCTGACGGGGGAGCGGCGCCGGTGGTCCGACTTGGGGAGGTCGTCCTGATCCTGGACCTGCACCGGCAGGGCCTCTCGGTGTCCGCCATTGCCCGGCGGACCGGGCTCGACCGCAAGACGGTGCGCGAATACGTGGAGCGCGGCCTGGAGCCGCCGGTCTACGGCCCGCGCCAGCCCCGGGGCACCCTGCTCGATCCATTCAGCCGGTACCTGCGCGAGCGGATCGCGACCTTTCCCGATCTTGTTGATTTGCACTGAGAGCTGACCCGGGAGGGGCCAGAGTTTTCGCTGAGAAATGACCCGTGTCTGTTCACCTCCCCGGCCGGATGGCCGGGGTTATCGGAGTGATCGACATGGAGTTGTTGAGCGTGATCCGCCGGTGGCATCACCGGGATCGGATCCCCATTCGAGAGATCGAGCGGCGGACGGGCCTGTCGCGGAACACGATCCGCAAGTACCTGCGGTTGGACGCCGTGGAGGTGCGGTTCAAGGTCCCTGAGCGCCCGAGCCGCCTGGATCCGTTTGCCGACAAGCTGTCGGAGTGGCTGAGGGTGGAGGCGGGCAAGGGCCGCAAGGGGCGCCGGGGCCACTCCCCCCGGATCCGGCTAGGCGAGCGGAATACGAGGGCGTGGTGGGGCGGGGGCTGGCCGAGGTGCGCTCCTACCTGGCAGCCCATAATGTGGTGGTGTGATCGACTTCCACTGTCACCTCGACCTCTATCCCGACCCGCGATCCGTCGTGGCGGCCGCCCGGGAGCAGGGTCACCACGTGCTGTCCGTCACGACGACGCCCAAGGCCTGGCGCGGGACCGCGGCCCTGGCGCAGGGAGTGCCCCGGATCAGGACCGCGCTCGGACTGCACCCTCAGATCGCGCACGAGCGTCATGGCGAACTAGCCCTGTTCGAGGGACTGCTTCCCGAAACCAGATACGTAGGCGAGGTCGGCCTGGATGGATCCCCCGAACTCCGCCCTCACCAAGACGTCCAGCGCCGCTGCTTCGACCGCATCCTCCGTGCCTGTGCCAAGGAGGGGGGAAGGGTAATGACCGTGCACAGCAGGCGGGCTGCGGATGCCGTGCTCGATGCCTTCGAGAGTGCTCCAGGTGCCGGTATCATGATCCTCTACTGGTTCTCGGGGAGCCGTCGCGAACTCGACCGGGCAGTCCGCCTGGGGTGCTGGTTCTCGGTCGGCCCCGCGATGGTGCGGTCCCAGCGCGGTAGGGACTTGCTCGCGGCAATGCCTCGGGATCGTGTGCTCACCGAGACGGACGGTCCCTTCGCATCGGGACGGGATGGCCCCTTGCAGCCCGGGGAAGTCTCAGATGTCGTCGCTGCCTGTCAGGCAATCTGGGGGATCCTTGCTGACCAGACGGCCCACCAGATGGCCGACAACCTCCGACGGCTCGGGTCGATGGCCCTGCCGAATTGACCAGGCGGGCTACCCTTTCTGGGAATCCCCGCCCAGCAGCGATGACGGTGCCACAGCCCGTGCCTAGCCGTCGTTCGGGGCAGCGAAGGATCGGAGAAAGTCGTCGGCGAAGTCGGTCCTCAGCTCGACCCAGAGCGGAGCGTGATCCGACATCTGCCAGGTCCGCCACTTCCGGTACCTTGCCTCGCGTGTTGTCGCTCGGAGTCTGGCCTTCTTCTCCGGATCCACGGCGGGCAGGTGCTTCGCGTAGATGTCCAGGTCCTCGTCCCGGAAGACATCTTCGAAGAGCTGGAGGAGGCCGCCGCCGAGGACCTTGAACCGCTTGTCCTTCACCCGGATGGCGATCTGGTCGTAGAAGTGGTCGCCCTCCTGACGGACCTTGTCTCCGTCGATCTCGGCAGGGACCTTGAACCCCTTGCTCTGTAGCGCCTGCATCGTCTCGTGCTCGGGACTGACGACGTTGAAGTCACCGAGCAGGATGTAGTTCTCGCGCTCGTTGGGTTGGTCCTTATCAGTCTTGGTCTCGTCCTGCCGCTTGGCGAAGAAGGTGACGAGCTTCCTGATCTCGTCGATCCTCTGCTGCAGCTGGTCTCCACTGTCATCACCGTAATAGATGTGGACGGTGCACAAGCTGAAGCGGAACCAGCCCGACTGGAACGCCACAAGGAAGGGACTGCGTGCGAACTGCTGACGGGTCTCGACCGTAGTCGCGGGAATGTCGGGCTGATCCTTCGGCTTCACCTTCCTGCGGGCAACGACGAGCTGGCCATCGGGCAGCACGATCTCGCCCGCAATCTTCCTGAACCAGACCTTCTCCGTGTTGAACAGGAAGGCCATCCGCTCGCCATTGCCGCCCCGGCCTTCCGTGACGTCGGTAACGATGTAGTCCCATTCGCGGCCGAGTATGCGGACCAGCCTTCGGAGCGGCGAGAGGTCCTCGTTTACCTCCTGCACGGCCACGAGGTCGAAGCACGAAATCATCTCGGCGATGTAGTAGAAAGTTTCCGGCAACCGCTCTCCCCAACCGAACTTGTTCGAATCGAAGTCGCGGATGTTCCAGGTGGCAAGCAGCAGGGAACTTTCGCTCTTACGGCTGCGGATGGGGGTCAGGCGCTCCCGCATGGCGAGGAGACACTTGGCGCACCGCTCCAGCGCCTCATGGTCATCGCCCAGGTCACGGCGGAGGCCTGCATAGTTGTTCGACATGCGATCCACTCACGTCCGGTTCCGTTCCGGACAGTTACAGAAATTAGCGGCCTGAGTCTCTCTCCGTGTGCACATCCAGCGAGGGACGGTGCCTGTGGGCATTGGGCGAATGCCTTGGCGTGAAGTGACACACCGAAGCAGAACACCCCAACGCTCGAACTTCAGCCTCTCACTCTGTCCAGCTTGGCGACAATCGAAAGAACACCCTGGGAAACCGAAATAGGCGTGACTGCCATGCCTATCGTCACTCGGATTTCTGCCTGCGAAATGTTACTGGGTGGGTAGAGGCGCGCAAGTGGCTACAGCGGGCATCCGCTGTCGGACTTGCCCCATCCAGGCCAGACCGGGGTGGCCCAGCGAGTAGGTTAGGCCCCACTGCCCCTGTCAGAGACCGATCATTGCCCGGCCAAGTCAGCGGTCCACACGCTGCAAGTGGATAATCGAAGAAGGAATTGCATTCTGTAGCACCGCGAGCAGGTGCTCGTGATGACTGAGCAGGATGACCTGCGTCGTCTCGCTCAGCCGCAGGAGGGCCTGGAAGGCGGCCGCGGCACGCTGGTTGTCGAAGCTCTGCAGGACATCGTCGCCGACGAAGGGCAGCACGGTGCCGCTGGCCGCCTGATCGGCAACGGCGACGAGGCGCAATGCCAGAAAGAGCTGGTCCCGCGTGCCCTCGGAGAGCTGGTCCACCTCGACCTCGTCGTCCGGGAATTCGTTCATCCGCAGGACGAGCCGTGCCGTCCCGCGATCGTCCTCCCGGGAGGAGACGCCGATGTAGGCGCCGTCGGTCAGCTCCGAGAAGGCGGCACCGATCCGGCGCAGGAGGGCATCGTCACCACCCTCCTGGACGGCGACGAGCGCGGCATCCAGCAAGCCCGCGGCGACCTGCATCAGCAGCGCGTCCTCCAGCGTCTGGCCGAGCTGACCCGCTGCCGCCGCCTCGTTCGCGGCTGCCCGTACGGCGGCGTCATCCCCCGCAAGACGCTGCAGTTCCAGGCCGAGCGTCGTGACAGCGGCCACCTGGATCTGGGCCGCAGCGGCATGACGCTGCTGAGCCTCCTCGGCCTCCTGCAAAGCCGCCTCTAGCCCGTCCGCCGGATGCGCCGCTGCCTCAGCCCGGAGGTCCTCCAGAGGCAGGCCATCGCCCGCCGTGAGGAGATCGGCCTCGGCGGAGACCCGCATTGCCTCGTGGCGCGCCCGTTCAGCACCAAGAGCGATGCGTTCCTCCGCCGCCTCAGCCGTCGTCGCCCCCGCCGCGGCCACCACCGCCCGCAGTGCGGCCTCAGCCCTCGAGAGGGTGTCCTCGTGCTGACGCAGCGTAGCCAGGCCTTTCTCCCTCTGGCCAAGCAAGGCGGCGCGCCGTGCGGCGAGAGCCGCCTCGGTCCGCTGTCGGCGGGCCAGCTCGCGCATCCCGGCCAGCGCATCCGGCGCTGCAGGCACCCCCAGCCGCTCGCAGATCATCGCGAAGCCGGTCTCGAACCGCTCCAGGCCTTCCCTCCAGATCCTCGCCTGGGCATTCAGCCGCGAAGCCTCCCGGAGAGCGCCCGCCAGGGATTCGCTGGCGGACAAAACGGCATCGAGTAAATGGACCGGTAGATCCGGCGCCTGACCCAGGCGTTCGAGCGCGGCGCTCCACTTGGCCTGCCAGCGCGTCAGGCTCTCGGTCGCTTGGCAGCGCTCCTGCTCGATGTCGCCCAGGGCAGCCCGGGCGGCCGCCGCCGCCGCCAGGTGCTCGCGCCGCCGATCCTGCGCCGTCCGACGCTGCCTGACCACGGCATCTGCCCTGTCCAGGAGGAGGAGCAGCGCCTCGAGATCCGCTCCGCCCAGCATCGGCCGCAGCCGTGCTGCGGCATTGTCCTGGCGCGCCTTCAGCTCGCTCAGGCCTGCCTGCGAGACCGCGAGCGCCTGCACTGCGGTCAGCGCCGTTTCCCGTGCCGTCAGGAGCCGCTGGGCCTCGGCCAGTCCCGCGCCGCCGTCGAGCCCGAGCGGGTGGACGACCGCCGCCCAAGTCACCTGTGCTGCATCGAACGTCGCTCGGGCGATATCCAAGGCTGCCCTTGCCGCGGCCGATTCAGCCTCCCTCTCCTTGAGCACGCGCACGAGCCGCTCGGCCTGTGTCGCCCGTTCCGCCTCCGTCCAGCGCGCATCCGCGATCCGGTCCGCGGCTGCAACCGCATTGGCATATGCCAAGGCAAGGGGGCGTCCGCCACAGAAGTCCCGGTCCCCGTCGGGGGCCGGCGCCTCGCCGGACAGTCGGCGGAACACGAGGTCCCAGCCCTCCTCGCGGCGCGCCCGGGCCTGGGCCAGTTCCTCCCGCGTGGGCGGCGCGCCTCCCTCCTCCAGCACCGTACGCTCGCTCCTGGCCTTGGCCAGGGCTGCCTCGGCCCGCCCGACAGCGTCATCCTGGCGTTCCAACGCGAGCTTCGCGGCGGCACGTACCTCCGCCAGTCGTTCCAGCCCTGCTGCGGTCGGAGGATCCAGCGAGGTCAGCGCCCCGGGATCGCGCAGCGGTGTAGGAAGGTGGGCGAGGGCGGTAGAGAGACGTGTCCCCGCCTCGGTGACTGCCCGCTCCGCCACCGCGAGATTGCGAGCCGGGTCGCCCTCCCGGCGGATCTCCGCAAGCACCGCCTCCAACTGCTGGACGTCCTCCAGCGGCGGTAGCTCCGCGATGGCGCGCTCGGCCTCGGCAAGCCGGGCCTGCTGCTCCGCCTTCCGCCGGGGCAGTCCCGCGAGTGCCCCTTCCTGCGCCGTATGCTCGGCCATCAAGCGGCGAAGCTGCGTCACCAGCGTCGGCGGCGGCACGAGGGAGGCTGGGTCGGCCGTGGCGGGATGACCCAGGACCCTCGTCTGCTCGGCCACCTTCGCTTGGGCCGCCTCGAGGGCTTCTTCCGCGCCCGGTAGCCCGGCGAGCGCCTGCTCCACGAGGCCTGCCATCCCCATCAGGGCTTGGACCTCCTCGGTCGTCGCGAGGAGGGCGTCATCGGTCACGACCTCGGCGATGTCGCCGTCTAGGCGGGCGAGGTCAGCACGGGCCGTCTCGACGGTATGCGCTGCCTGCGCCAGGGCGCCGCGAGCCGAAGGCAGGCGCTCTGCCAAGTCCGCCGGAAGCCTCGGCGCGTGCGGGTTCGCCTCGAGCCAGGCCGCGGCCATCGCGTGCGCTGTCAGAAGGGGGCGGACCCGGCGGACGCGCTCGAGGCGACGCAGCCGCTCGCCCGCCTCCGTCGCCGCACGGTTGCTGGCGTCGCGTAGCGCCTCGGCGTCCCGCAACGCCTTCTCGCGCTCTGCCCACTCCCTGGGGCGCACATAGCTGTCCTTGAGCTGGCGGCGGCTCTCGGACCAGCGGTCGAGGGCGACGTAGAACGGTCGGGTAGCCACCTTTCGGGGAGGGGCCAGACCGTCGCGCTCCTGCTCCAGGCTGCGGCGGAGGGCCGAGGCCTCCCGCAGGCCGCCTGCCGCGGCGAGCAGCGCGTCTGCCAGTGACAAGCCCCCACGAGGTGCTCCGGGCGGGATGTTAGTGGCGCATGGGCAGGACCCTGCTGGAGCTGGAGAGGCTGTGGCCGGGTGGTAGGGTCAGGTGGTGCAGCAGGACGACCTCTGGCGCCGGCGGTTGGTAGCGCAGCGAGGAGTGTGGGCGGACGGTGTTGTAGTGGCAGCGCCATTGCTCGATCAGAACCTTGGCCTCGGCCAGCGTATTGAACATCTCCCTGTTGAGCAGCTCGTCTCGCAGCTTGCCGTTGAAGCTCTCGACATACCCGTTCTCCCACGGGCTGCCGGGCTCGATGAATGCCGTCTTCGCGCCGACACCGTTGATCCAGCTCCTCACCGCGGTGGCGGCGAACTCGGGCCCATTGTCTGAACGAACATGGCCCGGCGTGCCGCGCAGGATGAACAGGTCGGACAGCACGTCGATGACGTCGGCAGCCCTAAGCTGACGCCCGACCCGGATCGCCAGGCACTCGCGGGTGAACTCATCCACCACGTTCAGCATGCGGAACTTTCGCCCATCCCGGGTGCGGTCCTCGACGAAGTCATAAGCCCAGACCTGGTTCGGCCTCTCGGGGCGCAGCCGGATGCAGGAGCCGTCATTCAGCCACAAGCGCCCGCGCTTGGGCTGCCGGGCTGGGACCTTCAGCCCCTCACGGCGCCAGATCCGCTCCACCCTCTTGTGGTTGCAGCCCCAACCCTCGGCCCGCAGCAGGGCCGTGATCCGTCGATACCCGTAGCGCCCGTACTGCCGCGCCAGGCCAGTGATGCTCGCCGTCAGCGCCGCCTCGTCATCTGCTGCGCGCGACACCTTGCGCTGGGTCGAGCGGTGCTGCCCCAGCACCGCACAGGCTCTCCGCTCGGACACGCCGAGCTGCTGCATCACATGCCCCACTGCCGCGCGACGACGGGCGGGGCTCAGTATTTTCCCGATGCCGCTTCTTTCAGGATCACCTTGTCCAAGGTCAGGTCCGACACCGCCTTCCGGAGCCGCGCGTTCTCCCGCTCCAGCTCCTTGAGCCGCCTCACCTGGTCCAGCTTCAGGCCGCCAAACTCGGTGCGCCAGCGATAGTAGGTCTGGTCCGTCACCCCGATCGTCCGGACCGCCTCGGAAACCGTCTTGCCCTGGGCTGTCAGCACCTCAACCTGCCGCAGCTTCGCTACCATCTCCTCCGGCGTGTGCGTCCTCTTCCGACCCATTCCCCGCCTCCTCAGAACACCCGCCGGGTCACATGACCGGCGGACCGCTTCTACGGGGGAAGGTCAGGGGGCCTTGAGCCGTTCCTGCTTCACCGGTTCGCCAAAGAGGTGGCGGAGGCACGCACCCCGCTATTCGAGGATGACTATTTAGAACTGGTAGAGCAGGCGGGCGAAGAGCGGCCCGTTAGCGAATAGTGGCCGGACGGTCAGGGCTGCCTTTCCATCGGCATGAACGACAGCGCGCTCTTGCTGGTCGCCCCGCATCCCGTGCACTCGGCCGACTCCGACTCTATGCGGCGCAGGGCATGGAACTTCGCCATGACGGGTCCGCCGCACAGGTCGCAGATGCCGATGGCGCGCGGGATGAAGTTGTTGGGCACACCGTCTGGGAAACAGCCGTACCTGCTCATACCTCCTCCGTCGCTTTCCGCACGCTCGCGTTGATGCGGGTCAGCACGTCGCTGACGCGTATCCGTCGTCTGAGCCCCATTCAATCGGTGACTTGACGCGGAGCCCGGTTCAAGTTGCGCGGGCGGGGTGTGCTCGCCAGTAGTCCCGGATCGCGCAGACCGCTTCGGGGACGTGGTGGTAGGCGCGGGCGAGGTGGGCGCGTGCTTGTGGGTTGCCGACGGTGAGCCGCTCGGCCTCCTCCTCGGCTTCGAGGGCGATGATCGGCACCATGAGGCTGACGTGATGTCCTGTCTCGAAGAACGGACGCCAAGCGGTGGGCCAGCGCTTGACGGCGAACAGGAAGCCTGCGGCCCAGGGCTGGGCGACATCGGAGCCGTCCTCCTCGCGGAGGAAGACCGGTCGCCAGCGTCGTCCGCCGTCGAGCCGTAGACCCTGCTGGACGGCGTTCATGTGCTCGATGACGGCCGAGATCGCGCCGAGGCCCATCGGCGTCTCGGGAAGGCCCGGCCCGAGGGTCACTCGGAGCCAGTCCTCCATCGTCACGCGCTCCGGACCGACGGCGAGCGCCGCCGCGAATCCGTCAATGGAGGTGACGGACCAGTTCCGGCGGGCGATGTCGGGCTGGGCGGCGAGCCAGGCGTCGAGGTCGTCGAGGGGCAGCGCCGGCATGCGCGCCCGGCGGCTCACGCGGCGTCACGCGCGTCGGCCGGAACATGATGGTGGCACCACCCACGGCAGTCGATGCAAGCGCATCCGCCGAGCAGACGACCTTGGCCACCCACCGCAGCGGGGCCGGGCATGCACGCCGGCAGGCCCACTTCGAGGAAGTGGCCCGGCTGCACACGGCCGGCGCCTCCATCAGCCAGATCTCGCGGCTGATGGGACTTGACCGCAAGACGCTTCATCGCTGGCTGCAGGCCGGTGCCGGGCCCCTCTGGCTAAAGCAACTCCGGGGCAGCACGCTCGATCCACACCGTGGGACCCTGGAGCGACACTGGACCGAGGGCTGCCGCAACCCCATCCGCCTTTGGCGGGAACTGGTTGCGCTGGGCTTTCCAGGCCGACCTGCCACCGTGCGAGCCTGGGCCACGCAGCGGCGCAAGGCCGAGCCAGACCCTGTCCGAGTGATCCGGACGGCCAGCGGGCAAGCCCTTGCGCCCACCATCGGGCCGGCGCGTGGCCCGCCTGCTCATGGCTAAGGCGGCCACGCTGCCCGATGCCGACCGCGACTTCGTCACTCGCGTGCTGGAGGAGATGCCCGCGCTCTCGGCCACCACCGCCGCCGCCAAACGCCTCGTCTGCGTGCTGCGACGGCAGAGTGACGAAGCGCTCAGCGACGTGCTGGACGTTATGGCTGGTACATCGTTGACCGGCTTTGTCGCCGAGTTGCGCAAGGACGTCGCGGCGGTGCAGGCGTCCCTCGATCTGCCATGGACGACAAGCCCGGTCGAGCGGCAGATCAACCGCCTGAAGATGATCAAGCGAACCATGTACGGCCGCGCTGGATTTCATCTCCTCCGCACCCGCGTTCTCCACGCCGCATGATCCCGGAACGACAGCACGGAAAGTGCGGGAGAACCAGCTTTCACGCTGCGTTGACAGCAACACCGCAAGCGCGATGGCTGTCCGCATGAAAGCCCCCTCTTCCCCCGCCGGCAGCCTACCGTCCGCGAACTGCCGTCCTTTAAAGGTCCAGCCCGCCTCGATCGCACCCGGCCGCCTTTGTTTCGGCATGCCGAACCACGGCCCGCATCACCGGGCTGCGCAG
Source organism: Muricoccus radiodurans (assembly GCF_050154705.1). Lineage (GTDB taxonomy): Bacteria > Pseudomonadota > Alphaproteobacteria > Acetobacterales > Acetobacteraceae > Roseomonas > Roseomonas radiodurans. Next base: position 130,527 of record NZ_CP189562.1, read on the forward strand.
AGGCAGCAACAGAATCGGCTTCTCTACTGTTGGCGCATTCAATTCCCTGTTCAGCAATTGGCGGTTCTGGATAAACACGGCTGGAGTGCTCCCCATCAAACCGGACAGGTGACTGGGGTGGACGATTGGCGGGCGATGAACTCACGGGATGAGAGCATGCGCAAGCCGGAGTGGGGGTGGGCGGCGTTGTAATCCTCGAACCAAGCAGGGAGCTGCTGGAGGACGGTGATGGCGTCGGGCCTTGGGTTCACCCGGGCGTAGTCGCGCTTGAGGGTCTTCACGAAGGCCTCACAGACGCCGTTGCTCTCGGGGCTGCGGGGCGGGGTAAAGCAGGCGACGAGATTCAGGGCGGTGGCGAAGTCGACGGTGTCCTTGGCCGTGTAGGGCGAGCCGTTGTCGGCCAGCCACTGGACGGGATGGGGTGCACGGACATTGCCGAACCGGCCCTCGACGCAGGCCAGCATCATGTCGCGTATCATCTCGCCACTGATGCCCCCACCCGCCGTGGCAACCCAGGCCATGACCTCGCGGTCGTGAGTGTCGATGGCGAACGCGACATGGACCACCTCACCGTTCCAGCAGGAGATGGCCAGGCCGTCGGACGCCCAACGCTGGTTCGACGCTGGGGCGACAACCTTGCCCTCGTGCGCCCGGATGACGCGCCTGCCCGTGCAGGGCTGTAGCGTGAGCGAGGCACGCCGCATAAGGCGCAGGACGCGCTTGCGGTTGACCGGCGGCTCTCCACCGGCCCGCCTTGCCCGGTTCAGCAGGGCGGCGACGCGCCGGTAACCGTAGGTGGGCCGGGCATCGGTGACGGCGCGGATCTCGGCCAGGAGCGCATCGTCGCCCTCGCGCTGATAGGGGCCGCGGCGGCGTCCAGGCCCCTTCAGCTGCTCGACCAGGTTGGATCGGGCAACGCCCAGGGTGTCGGCCACCGCCTTCACCGGGAACCGGCCGGAGGAGGCGACGGCAGCCGCAAGCCGGGCTTTTTCCCCCGGGCAGCGTCCAACGCTTCCCGCAGGATCTCGGCCTCCATGGTCTTGCGCCCGAGCAGGCGCTCCAGGTCGCGGACCTTGGCCTCGAGCTCGCGAACACGGTTTGCGGCCACCACGTCGTCGTCCGCCCGCACCGCCTCCAGGCCCCCCTCGGCCATGCGACGCCTCCACCCGAACAGCAGGCTGGGGGAGACGCCGTGGAGCCGGGCAACGGCCGAGACCGTCATGCCCGGCTGGGTCGTCTCCTCCACCAGCCGGACCTTCTCGGCGGCACTGTATCGCCTGCGGCGCTCGCGGCCGGTGATGATTTCGACGCGCTCAACGGGATTGGACATAGCCGTATGTCTAGGCTCAGGCCTAGGCCCTCAGGTTACGCCACCTGTCCGGTCGAAATGGGGGGCGCTCCAACGGCAGCCATCGGAGTTCATCGCTGCGCCCTATCGTCCGGGTCCCGCCGGAGATCCCGCGTGACCGTGTCCCGATTCTGACATTCCCGGAATTTCAGCGCTGGTAGCATCACACGCGGACAAGCGAGGCCCTGCCGTGACATCGCCCTTCTGGGACACCGTGACCAGCTGCGACTTGGTGCTCCCGTACAGCGAGCCCTACGAGAACCTGGACAGCATCCTACCCCGCTACATCGCGACGGGCATCTCCTTCGTCTCGCTCTCGCTTAGTGGCGACCGGCACGGGATCGAGGGTACCATGCGCCACCTCGCGATGGTGCGGGCGGACCTCCTTCAGCAGCCTGAGCGCCTTCGCTTGGCGTTGTCGGTCACTGACATTCGCCGCGCCAAGGCTGAGCACCGGCTGGCGGTCGGGTTCAACTTCCAGGGCAGCAACGGGCTGGGTGGCGAGCTCGACATGGTGGACGTCTACTACGCCCTCGGCGTGCGGCAGATGCTGCTCGCCTACAACAAGCGCAATGCCGCCGCCGACGGCTGTCTGGAGGAGAGCGACGCGGGCCTGAGCGGGTTTGGGCGCAATCTCGTCAGACGCATGAACGCGGTCGGCATGATCGTGGACGCCACCCACACGGGCTACCGTTCCTGCCGCGACCTGTTCGAGGTTTCGTCGGCGCCGGTGATCTTCAGCCACTCCAACGCCCAGGCCGTCCACGGGCATGAGCGGAACATCTCGGACGACCTGATCCGAGCCAGCGCAGCGTCAGGTGGCGTCATTGGCGTTACCGGCATCGGCAACTTCCTCAGCGAGGAGGGAACGGCGGAGGTTACCGACATGATGCGGCACATCCGCTACATGGCGGACCTGGTCGGGCCGCAGCACGTCGCGATCGGCATCGACAACGTCTACTTCACGCGCGAGCACTACCGGAACTTCGCGAAGACGCCCCAGCGCTGGACCGGCCGGAACGCGCTTCGCCCGCCGCCCTGGAACTATTTCGCACCGGAGGAGATGCCGGCCCTGGCCGACGCCCTGCTCGACGGTGGCTTCAGCGAGGCCGAGGCGCGCGGCATCCTCGGCGAGAATTACCTCCGTGTGGCCGAGGGGATCTGGAAATGAGCACGCCGCGGACCGTCCGGCGCGCCCTGCTCGCGGCGACCCTGGCCACCAGTCTCGCCCCGGCCATCAGCCCCGCCAGTGCCCAAAGCCTGCGCATTGGCGTCGCGAGTGAGGCCACCTCGCTCGACCCGCATTTCTACGACCTGACGCCGAACATGGAGGTCGCGAAGCACCTGTTCAGTTCACTCACGCGCATGAGCCCGTCCGGCGAGCTGCTGCCCGACTTGGCGGCGAGCTGGACGAACATCGACCCGACCACCTGGGAGGTCATCCTCCGCCCCGGTGCCGCCTTCCACGACGGCACCGCTGTGACGGCCGAGGACGTCGTCTTCTCCTTTGAGCGGGCCCGCAGCGTGCCGGGCAGCCCATCCAGCTTTCGCTGGTACCTGCAGGATCTCAGCGCGGTCGAGGTGATGGACCCGCTCCGGCTACGCCTTCGGACGGCGGCTCCGGCGCCGCTGCTGATGCATTCCCTCCGGGCGGTGGCGATCCTCTCCCGCGCGGCGAGCGCCAACGCCACGACCGCCGACTACGATTCCGGCACCGCCGTCATCGGGACCGGCCCCTACCGTCTGGTCTCCCGCAGCCGTGGCAGCGCCATCGTGCTCGAACGGAACGAGGGCTATTTCGGCGAGAAGCCGGAATGGCGCTCCGTGACCATCCGGCCGATCGTCAACAACGGCGCGCGCACGGCGGCCCTGCTGGCGGGCGACGTGGACGTGATCAACTTCGTCAGCGGCGGCGATATCGACACGCTCCGGGAGCGCGACAATGTCCGGCTGTCCTCCGCGCCCGGTGTGCGCCTCTACTACCTCGGGCTGGACGTTGGGCGCACGGTCTCGCCCCACGTCACGGACGCCCGGGGGCAGCCGCTGCCGGCCAATCCGCTGCAGGATGTCCGGGTCCGCCGAGCCATGTCGCTGGCCATCGACCGGGCGGGCCTCGCTGAACGCCTGCTGCACGGGCAGGCGGTGCCGACTGTCTATCCCGCTCTGCGGCCGCAGCCAGCGGTCCCGCCCGCCGACCTCACGGCCGCACGCCGCCTGCTGCAGGAGGCCGGCTACGCGGGCGGATTTGAACTCGCCCTCGCCGGCCCCAACAACCGCTACCCCTTTGACGCACAGGTGCTTCAGGCGGTCAGTCAGATGTGGACGCGGATCGGGATCCGGACGAGGGTCGATGCCATGCCCTCCGCCGTCTACTTCTCTCGCGCCGCACGGCACGAGTTCAGTGCCACCTTCAGTGGCTCCCTCTCCTCCCGGGGCGAGGTCCTGACGCAGCTCCAGCGCATGCTGCAGACGCCGGACGCGCAGCGCGGCGTCGGCACGGGGAACTGGGGCCGCTTCTCCGACCCGGAGACCGACACGCTGATCGAGACCGCGGCCGTCACCATCGACGAGGTGGCCCGCAACGAATGGCTGCACCGCTTGGCCGAGCGCGCCATCACTGACCGGCAGGCGATCATCCCGCTCTACTTCCCGGTGAACACCTGGGGCACGCGGACCGGGATCGCCTATCGGGTGCGCGATGACGAGTACACGCTCGCGGCCGACGCGGTGAGCCAGTGATGCCGGTGGACTCTCCCGCCGGGGCCGGCGGGCGCGTCATCGTCATCGGCGGCGGCATCGCCGGGCTGTGCACGGCCTGGAGCCTCGTCCGGCGCGGCTTCCGCGTGACGCTGTTCGAGCAGGGGGACCTGCCCAACCCGATCGGTTCCTCCTACGACGAGCACCGGATCATCCGCCACGTCTACGGCGCCATGGAGGGCTATGCCCGGATGATGCCGGATGCCTTCCGCGCCTGGCAGGCGCTGTGGGACGACCTGGGCGCCGTGCATCTTGAGCAAACAGCGTCCCTGCATCTCATGCCGGCCGGCCAGGAGGCCTGGATCGAGGGCGTCGTGGCATCCCAGGCGGAGGCCGGGCTCGGCCTGCGGGAGATCGGTGCGGACCGGGCGCGGGAGGCCTGGCCGATGCTGCGGACCGAGCGCTTCCGCCACATCCTGGAAGCGGCGGGGTCCGGGATCCTCTTCGCCTCGCGCATCGTGACGGACCTCGTGGCCTGGCTGGAGCGGCACGGCGCGACGCTGCACCGCCGCGCTGCCGTGACCGATGTCGATCCCGTGGCCGGGACCGTCATGTCGGAAGGCCGCCTTCACGGCGCGGACGTCGTCGTCGTCGCAGCGGGCGCCTGGGCCGGACGTCTGGTGCCGGAGCTGCGGTCCTTCGCGGTCCCGTCGCGTCAGACGGTGGTGTTCCTGCAACCGCCGGAGGACGCCGCCGGTCTCTGGGCGCGGGCGCCCGTCGTGATCTCGCGCGGGGAATCGGGCGTCTACATCCTACCGCCCCGGCGTGGCATGCGGCTGAAGGTGGGGGATCACAGCTTCTCGCTGGCGGGCGATCCCGACGGAGACCGCGTGGCGACGGATGCGGATGTCTCGCGGCTGCTTCCGGCTATGGCCGGCACGCTCCGCGATGTTGAGCGGTACGCGGTGCTGCAGCGGAAGGCCTGCTACTATACCGTCACCGCAGATGAGCGCTTCCACGTGGCACCGCTCGGACCCCGCGGTTGGATCGTCAGCGCCTGCTCCGGCCACGGCTTCAAGTTCGGCGCGCTGATCGGGCGCGGCGTGGCGGAGGTGATCGCGGGGGAGCGCGCGGCGGAGGACCTGCCGACCTGGGCCGGTGGCGGCGTCCCAGCATCCCGCGCCGTGATCAAGGTTCTGGACCGCGCAGGCGTTGGCGCTCCAGAGTCCGCTCTGCCCGGGGTGTGAGGCCGAACCGCGCCCGGTAAGCCTGCGTGAAGTGGCTAGGGCTGCCGTAGCCGGAGGCCGCGGCGATCTCCGCAACGGGAAGCCGGGTCTGTCGTAGCAGTACGCGGGCCCGGGACAGCCGAACCGCGGCGACGTGGCGGTGGACCGAGGTTCCGAGATGATCGCCGAACAGGCGCTCCAGCTGCCGCCCGGACAGCCCGGCCAGCCGCGCCAACTCCCCCAAGGCCAGAGGCTCATGCGCATGCCGCTCGATGTGCTCGATGATCCGGGACAGCCCGTCATGGGCGATGCCGTTCCGTCGCCCGGCCTCCACCCGCTGGCTGGTGGAGCCGGGCCGATGGCGGCTGTGCAACAGCCAGTCGCCGACACGCGCCGAGAACGCGGGGCCGTGATCCATCGCGAGCAGTGTCAGCATAAGGTCGAAGGTCGCGATCCCACCCGCCGCGGTGGCGATGGTTCGGTCCAGCTCGTAGAGGGTCTCTTCCGGGACAAGGTCGGGGAAGGCTTCGCGTAGCGGATCGACGTGCTCCCAGTGGATCGTGAAACGGTGGCCCTTGAGCAGTCCGGCCTTCGCGAGGAGGAAGGCGCCGCCGGAGACGCCGACCAGCCTCGTGCCGTGTCGGTGTAGGCGGCGCAGCCAGGTGTGGATCGCTGTGTCCTCGAACAGCGCGGGGTTGCCAGCCGCGGGCAGGAACACGGTATCGAAGCGCTGCAGCGCTCCCGGCAGGGGCCCAGCGACGATGGAGACGCCCGCGGTGCTGGCCACGGGTCCGGCCCGGGCTGCCACGATCTGCCAATCGTAGAGCGTCGAACCATGCAGCGTGTTCGAGCTGCGCAGCACCTCTACGATGGAACTGAAAGAGGTGAGCCCGAAATCGGGCGTGAGGAGGATGCCGACCTGCTTTGCCACGCCGACACAGTACACGGCTTGCGGTGCTTCGCGTCAGCGTAGCGCGTATGGCGCCTTGGCGGTTACGAGACCTACCGCGGAGAACGCTCTCTTGTGGACGGCACTCACCAATGACGGACATGCGAGGGCCCGAAAGCCTCCTGACCATGCGACACAGCAGCACGAGACGTAGACCGGTCGTCAGCGCCCGGCTTCAGCAAAGGAGCGCCGATCTTCCCCCTTGGTCCGGCCTTTCCAGAGGTGGACTGGCTTTCCCACCAGTGACTTCAACTCGCCGCGCTTGCGGGCGGCCCAGCCGTAGCGGTGGTCGCCGTCCAGCAGGTGCAGGTGGTCCCGCAGGCGGTTCCGCCCCAGCCACGCCAGCGCCGCCTCGAGCTCCGCGATCGACATCTCCGCCCGGGAACGCCCGCCCAGCGACCGCTTGAGGGCGGCGTTGTAGGCGTGGAACAGCCCCGCCCCGCGGGGCGCGACGGGCACGGGAGCGGCTGAGGTCCCCTCCCCTCCCCCCCTGCGCGTCCTCCATCGCCTGCGCGGCCACCATCTCCGCCAGCCGCTGCCGCAGCCGGTGCTCCGCTACCGAGGGCTCGGGCGTCAGGCGAAAGGCGGCCAGTGTCTCGTGCGCGCCCCGCTCGTCCGAGACGGCCAGCGCCACCGTGTGCTGCTGGGCGGCGGGCACCCAGCGCCGGAGGATGTCGAGGTAGCGCCGGGCCTGCCCCTGGTCGGGTGCCACCACCAGCAGCTTGCCCAGGCCCCGGATCGCCCTTCCCTCGCCCACTTCCAAGCGCCCCCGCCGTTCGGCCCGGAGCCGGCGCGCGGCCTCGAAGGAGCGGCGCAGCAGCGCCTCGGCGAAGCCGGTCCGGAGGGCGGTGAAGAGGGCGGGCCGGGTGGTCTCGTTCGGTGCCACGGCGCGCAGACGGTGGGGGCCGAGATGCGGGCGCGGGCCGCCCTCCTCCGGCTCCGGCCCGAGCCAGGCGGCCTCGCCGTCGAGCGCACCGAAGGCGACCGGCAGGACGGCGCGCTCGGCGAGCGCCCGGGCCCGGCTGTAGCCCACCACCGCCCAGCCCGGGGCGGCGAGGTCCACCTCCTGGCGGCCGCCCCCTCCCCCACCGGCGCGATAGGGCAGCCAGAGGATGCGGCGTCCGTCCGCCCGCTCCAGCGTGCCCGAGAGCAGCAGGCGGGCGCTCGCGCAGGCCAGCAGCGGCTCGATCGCGGCGGACCAGGCGGCGGAGGGATCGGGGCCGTGCCCGTCCCGGCCCTCGTGCCCGCCCGCGCTGTCCCCCTGCCCCAGCGCGGGGAGGTGGTGCACCTCGTCGACGACCAGCAGGTATCGGTGCTGGCGGAAGGCGGCGAGGTGGAGGTCAGGGGCTGCGGCGATGCCCTGGTAGGTGGTGACGTAGCCCTCCAGCCCGCGGCAGGGGTCGCCGGGCGCATTCTCGGCCGCGCGGACGGAGAGGCTGTGGCCGAGAGCCGCTCGCCATGTCGGGTCGGCGAAGGCCTCCTCGGCCTGCAGACGGAGGCTGTCGCGCGGGACGACCCAGCAGACGCGCTCGCAGAGGCCGGAGGTGATCAGCGCGCGGGCGGCGATGACGGGCAGGAGGGACTTGCCCCCGCCGGGGGTGACGGCGGCCAGGATGTCGCGCACCCCGCCGCCTCGCCGGCTGCCATAGCCCGCACGATGGCCAGCACCCCGCACTGGTGGCTGCGCAGCGAGACTTGCGGCACGCGGCTGAGATTCCCCGAGCACGAAAGGCCACAGGAAGCTGATTCGGCTCACAGGCCGCCCGACTCGGCCCCTCCCGCGATCTCGTCCGCGTGGTGCAGGGGGACACCGACCTCGTCGCCTTCTGCCGGGCCACCTTCGGCTCCCGCTCCATCGCCGTCGGCGGCCCCGCCATTGGGATCGCCGCGGACCGGATGATCGCCAAGGGGCGCGCCATCGCAGCCCACCTGATGGAGGCAGACGCGGGAGACGTGGTGTTCGAGGACGGGCGCTTCTCCGTCGCAGGCACGGACCGGTCCCTCCCCTTCCAGGAGGTGGTGCGGATCGCTTTCGCCGCGCACCAACTGCCCGAGGGGATGGAACCCGGCCTGGACGCGGTGGCGCTCCTCGCGCCCAAGGCTCCCACCTACCCCAAAGGCTGCCACGTCTGCGAGGTGGAGGTGGATCCCGAGACCGGCGCGACGGCGGCCGTCCGCTACCTCGTGGTGGACGATGTCGGCACCGTGCTGGACCACGCGCTGCTGGCCGGCCAGGTGCACGGCGGCGTCGCACAGGGCCTTGGTCAGGCGCTACTGGAGGGCACTACCTACGAGCCGGGCAGCGGCCAGCTCCATACCGCCTCCTTCATGGACTACGGCATCCCGCGCGCGGTGGACATGCCGCCCATGGACCTACACGCGAATCCGCAGCCCACGCAAACCAACCCTCTGGGCGCCAAGGGCGGCGGCGAGGCCGGCACCATCGGCGCCCCGCCCGCGATCATCAACGCCCTCGTGGACGCCCTGCGCGACCACGGCGTGCGCCACGTCGAGATGCCTGCCACCCCCGAGCGCGTCTGGCGGGCGCTGCGGAATGCACAGGCGTTACAGGGCAGTGGACGGGCAGGATGATCGCCGGGCGAGGAGACAGGTCATGACCTTCCGACCGGACGGGACAGCCACGCGCCGGCCCCTGCTCGCGCTGTCAGCCGACGCGGCCGCCACCCCGGCCGCGGCGCAGGAGGCGTGTCAGTGGCCCAGCCGGCCGGTGTGCCTCGTCGTGCCCTACCCGCCGGGCGGCGGCACCGACACCATGGCCCGCATCGTGGCCGCGCGCCTCGCCCGGCACCTGGGCCAGCCATTCGTGGTGGAGAACCGGGCGGGGGTCAACGGCGCCCTGGCCGCCGAGCACGTCGCGCGCCCCAGCGGATGGCTGCACGGTGTTCATCTGAGGCAACACACAGACCGCGATCCTGCCCGCGCTTCAGCCGGTCTCCTACGACCCGGAGCGGGACTTCGCGCCCATTTCCATCTTCGGCAGCAACCCCGCTGTCTTCGCGGTGCACCCCTCCGTTCGCCCGCACGCTGGAGGAGTTCGTCGCTCATGTCCGGGCCAACCCGGGGCGGCTGAACTACGGATCGGCCGGGACCGGCACGCTGACGCAGATCGCCGCCGCCCTCTGGGTGCACCGCCTCGGCCTCGATATCGTCCACGTCCCCTTCCGCGGCGGTGCGCAGAGCGTGACCGAGGCGCTGGCCGGGCGCGTGCAGATGCTGACGGGCGTCACCGGCGGCATGCTGCCCGCCGCCGCGAACGGCGGCTCGCGCATCCTGGCCGTCAGTGGTGCCGAGCGGCTGCCGCAGATCCCGGACGTGCCGACCTTGGCGGAGAGCCTGCCCGGCTTCGTGGTGATCAACTGGAACGGCGTCGTCGTCCACGCCGGCACGCCGCGCCCTATCCTGAACCGCCTCTTCGAGGCGGTGATGGCAGTGATGCGGGAGCCCGCAGTGCGGGAGCGGCTGGCGACGCTCGGCGTTACCCCGGTCGGCAACACGCCGGAGGAGATGGCCGCCCATATGCAGCAGGAAGCGCCGCTCTTTCGGGCGGCCGCCCGGATCCCAGGTATGCGCGACACGTGACGCGCCTCATCCAATTACGACCACGTCCGCGACCTCGTCTCCGGCGCTGTCCGGCCGGAGGGGCTGGCGTTGGAGGTTCACCAGCCGCCGGTGGGGGAAATCTTCCGGCGCATGCTGGCCGAGCGCCCTTGGGACGCAGCGGAGATGTCGCTCGGCATGCTCGCCAACCTCATCTCGCGCGGCGATCGCGGGCTGGTGGCGATCCCGGTGTCTCCGTCCCGGGTCTTTCGCCTCTCAGCCTTCTACGTCCGGGCGGACGGGCCGGTGCGGGGCCCGAAAGACCTGCGCGGGCGTCGCGTGGAGGATCCGGACTGGGCGATGACGCGGGCATCTATGCCCGGGGCCGGCTGCAGCATCAAGTCGGCGTGCCGCTCGACGATGTCGAATGGGTGTAGGCTGGGATCAACGAGCCGGGCCGGGCCGAGACCCTGGCCTTCCGTGTCCCGCTCGGCCTGCGCCGCTCCTCGCGGCCGGACACGTCGCTGGACACGATGCTGCTGTCCGGCAAGGTGGACGCGATCCTGACGGCGCAGCCGCCGAGGAGCTTCCTGACCGGGAACGGGGCGGTCCGGCACCTAATCCCCGACTACGCCGCGGAGGAGGAGACCTATTTCCGCAAGACCAGCATCTTCCCGGTCATGCACACCACCGTCCTGCGCTAGGACGCTGTGGACGCCACCCCCGGGGCGCCGAGTGCCCTGTTCGACGCCGCCAAGCGCCGCAGCCTTGATCGGGTGCGCGACATCAGGGCCTCCCGCATTCCTCTGCCCTGGGGCCCCGCTCTCGCCGCGAGAGCTGAGGCGCTGTTCGGCCCGGACTCTTGGCCGTGTTGCGTGACGCCGAGTCGCCGCACGCTGGAAGCATTCCTGGCTCTTCGCAAGGAGCAGGGTGTGACAATACGGCCGAATACTGTCGAGACGATCTTTCCATGCCTGGCACCTCGCGCGACCCCGTGCGGATGGCCTCGTTGACGCAGTTAGCACTACGGCTCGCCGGTTAGGACGGCCGTCCCGCCAGCCGCGGTGTGAGATACGCCGGGTGCTCGGCGGCGGAGGATGCCATTACCCGCCGTGGCTACCGGCGACGCAGTAGGTCGACTTCACTTCCGGGAAGTGATTCGGTGTGGCCTCCAAGCCGCCCCGGGCAGGTGAAATCACTTCCTGGAAGTGATCTGCAATCTGCGCCCGTAGATGGGTGCGGCGGTAACGACTACTGTCGTCCTCTTGTTCCCTCGGGGGAGGGATGGGGGCCTAGTATGATGAAGCGGATCGTGTTCGCCAGCCCGAAAGGCGGTGCCGGTAAGACGACACTTTGCCGGAATCTGGCAGTCAGCGCGGCGGCCGCCGGACTCAAGGTTGCCGTCGGGGACCTCGACCCGCAACGAACCCTCACCCGATGGTGGCGTCGCCGCGGATCGGCGGAACACTCCGTTTCCCACTACGAACTTGCCATGGACGACGTGGCTTCGCTCGTATCCGATGGCAGTGTCGACGATTGCGACGCGTTCTTCGTGGACACCCCGCCGTCCATTGAGACGTATCCCGATGCCCTTCGACAACTTATTGATTCTGCAGATTTTATCGTCGTCCCGGCCCGCCCCTCGCTCGACGATGCCGAGAGCGCAGTTCCCTTCATGGCAATGCTTCGACGACGCGGACGCCGTGCCAGCTTTGTCCTCAACGCCGTAAAGCCGCGGACGAACATCATCGCCGTCAAGACCCTGCTGCTTAAGGCAGGGGAGCTCTGCCCCGTTGAGGTCGCTGACCGCGTCGATTTCATGCGTGCCGCTGAGTACGGTGTCGGCATGGCCGACCTCGGAGAGCATCCGGGGGCCCGGGAAATCGAGGGCGTCTGGAACTACGTGCGCGCCAAAGTCTGGGGATTCGTCGATGTCGCTGCGTAAGCTGAAACCCTCCCGGGTCATCGAGACGGACGCCCTCACCGGCGGTGGCCTCGCCTCCTCCAGGACGGATGCCGTCGAACTCCGGCTCGTCGCCTACGACACGCGGGACGAGTACGCCCGCGAGATCAAGGGCCTTTGGACGGGTGCCCAGATCCGCTTCATCCAGATTGGCCGCTACCTCAACGCCGCGAAGGCCCGCCTACAACACGGCGACTACGAAGCGATGGTCGAGGCAGACCTGCCCTTCTCGCCGCGCACCGCCTATCAGTTCCGCATGGCTGCGGCTGCCGTGGACGAGGGCCGCATTCCGGAGGACCGCCTGCCGCCGTCCTACACAATCGCCTACCTCCTCTCGACCTTCGATCCGTCACTCTTGGAGGAGGCTAAGAAGGCGGACCTACTTCGCCCGGACGTTAAACGAGCGGAGATCCTGCGCTTCCGAGAGGAGCGCCGCCCTGCCGACGCCCGCGCCCAGGCGCTTCAGGCCCAACGCGAGAAGCTTCTCCGGGAGCGCAGGAGGCTGGACGCCGAACTCGCGCGCATCGAGCGCGAGTTGGGTGGAGGCACCATCGACGACGATGCAACCGAGGCAGCCTAACCATCCCGCCAACCGCGCGACGTTCTACTTCGGTCAGTGCCCAGGACCGTCGGCGCGTGGCACCTCCCAACTCGGATCCCGGCCGAGACCGCCTCGGCCGTCCTCCGTCCATTCGGATGGCTTGAGCACGGGGACGAGGACGTCTCTTTTCAAGGTTCGGCATACCGGGAGCCGCCGAGACCCGTCAGGTTAGCTCGGAGGGGGGAGGGGCCGGTTATCGGTCCCGCATATGATCGTGAGCGAGATCTGGCCGGCACGGGTTCGGTGAGGTGCTTCTCGGAAGTGGCTCGTTCATTCCCGCTGGGACTTCCTCTTCGATCCCGCGGACCCGCTCGTTCAGCCTTCGCGCATCATCCCGGGTGCGTATCGCCAGTCAATGAGGCCCACTTGGCTCAGCTGTTCCCGGCTACCCTCAACAGCCCGAAGAGGTCCTTCAGGCAGGGTTCTGCCGGAAGGCATGGCGCGTAAATCACCGCCACCTCCTTGCCCTTGCGGGTGACGGAGTAGGGGTCTTTGTGGACCGCTCCGGCGAAGGTTCTCCGCCCACGGGCATACCGCCTTGGTGGTCACCGCCCGCGCCGCAATGCGGCCGTCGCCAGCTTCAGGGAAGGCCGTGAACGTGGTCGGCGACGAAGGGGCCCTGGCGATGAGCGACAACCGGACACTAGCCAGGAAGGCCCGGGGCTGGGGAACGGGCGGCCGGGGTTCGTGCCCAAGCTAATGGCCAGGACCGGGTGCCCGAACCCGGCGATCGTCCTCGAGGAGATCGAGAAGACGGGCGGGGAGCGAAGCGGGAACGGGGATCCACACAACGCACTGCTCGTGATGCTCAATCTCTCGACCTCCCGGAACTGCCGGACGAGGGGCTTGCCTGGCCGTCAGTCTCTCAAGCCTCACCTGGATGATGACCGCCAACGCCCGGCATGAGATCCCGGCCTTGCTCCGGGCGCGCGTCCACTTCGTAGAGGTCCCGGCGCCCTGGCCCAGGGAACTCGGGGGCGAGGGACCCGATGTGCTGGGTGGGCGGCCTGATGGCGCCGGAAGCCGTCGGCCGAATGCGCTGCTCGGGATGTGGGCCGGGGCCACGACCGCCGAGCTGGTCCGCCCGGCCCCCGAACGCCCGGGAGCGAGAGCGCCGGGCCCAGGCTGGTCTGAGGGCGGGGAATCGAGTGAGCGGCCGGGAGGGAGCCAAGTGGGGAATCGGGTGAGCGTCAGTTCCGGCTGGGAAGCGTGATCTGCCGGGGCGCAACGGGCGGGCGCGAGGGCTTCAGCACCACACCCTTCTCGGTCACCTCCACCTTCGCATCCGGGTAGACCGCCTGGGCAAGAGCCAGGGTTCCGGGAAACTTGTTCTTGAAGTGATACAGCTTCGAGAACCCGGTCCCGAACTGCCCCTTCAGGGCAGTCCAGGGCACCAGCCGATTTTCCTTCAAGGCGTGCAGCCGGTACGCCAGCCAAAGATAGACGTCGAGCGCCGGGGCGTTGTTCGACAACGCCTTGATCGCGGCCTCCTCGAGGGGGACCGGATGCTTCTTGAGCTGCTCGAAGAAGCCCTCTGAGAGCTTCGCGGTCTCGAGCGACAGTCGCCCCTGGGGGCCACCCGCGTCCTCGGCCTCGATGAACAGGGCTCGGTCGACGATAGTTTGCTGTACAAGGCCCGAAGCCCGGGATCCCGTGGAGATATCGAAGGTGAGCTTACACCTGCTGATGCGCTCGGCCTGGTCGCGGACGGATTTCCCGGTCATCCCGCCTGCGGGAATCCCGACTCGGGCCAGCCAGCCTCTCATTGAGCCGCCCAGTTCCACTTCTCGGCTTCCCGTCCGGAGCGCCTCGGTCTGGAGGTAGAGTAGGATGAGTCGAGCGTGGGAGCCGAACGGGACGCCGACGAATTCGAAGGTCTGAGATCCATCGGAGGCTACTACCTGCCGCCGCCCGGGCTCCACCATGAGCTTCACCCGCTCGGAGACTATGCCCCAAGGTGCATCGTCGGCCAGCCTCTTGTGGGGTAAGGCGCACTGGGCCCAGCCGGAGTAGGCGAACCCGAGGCCCGAATCCTCGTCGGAGAGGTAGGCCGCGGCGACCTCAACAACCGATCTCTCAATGCCTGCTTCCAGGGCTCCCTTGCGGCCCTTTGTCTCCAGCAGCTGATGCACCGTTCCCATAGTCCGGAAGCATTGCCAGAACGGGACGGAGGAGTCCCCGGGGAAAGCAGTGAGGCGAACTACTAGAGGGTATTTGAGAGTCTATTATTAGAAGTTCCTCACCCGATTCCTCGGGACAGTTTGCGCAAGCCTTTGTTCTTCCGTCTTGACGCTCACCCGTTTCCCCACCTGGCTCACCCCTTTCCTCGGCGTGGCTGTGGGCTCACCGGATTCCTCAACGGGCTGAGCCTCACTCGATTCCCCACCCCGGCGGGGCGACTCGGGGCGGGGCCGCAGGCAACGCACGAAGTGCCCGTAACCGGACGTCCCGGTTCACTCGGTTCATGGGGGAGCGGTATCTGCGGAGCTCATCCGCGATGCCGCGCGTGCCCCGATGCTTCGCCGGGTCGTCAGTCCCGGAGAGGGTGTCGAGGCGCTCCTCCGCCGTCATCCTGACCGGTTCCTTTGCGATCGCCTCGGCCATGAGGCTCCCCATCTCGAGCGCGAAGGCGTTGGCCTTCGCCCGGTGCGGCTTCAGGGCGATTGCCTTCCGGTCCTCGTCTACGTCGCAGTCGGCCCGGAAGTCCTCGTCGGCCCAGGAACACGGGTCCACCCGGCTGCGCCTCATCTACATCGTGCGGCCATAGGCCTCGCAGGAGCGCTTTTCGCTTCGGGGAAGCGGGGCGTCGGCGATCGGAACCAGCTCCATGTGTCGTTGGGGCAGGCCCCGCCGCGGGGCCGGAGCCCGGCGTCCTCGGTGAGATGCCGCGTGTCGGTGTCGGGCGACGTGGGAACCTGGAGCCACGCCTGGCGGTCGCCGGCCCGGAGCGCGGGGTTGGCGAGCGGACGTCCCCGCGCCCTTGCCACCCCGAGGCCGGCGCGCGTCCGCACGGCGATCAGGTTGCACTCGAACTCGGCGATGGCCCCAATGACCTGCAGCACCAGCCGCCCCGTGGGGCTGGCGGTGTCGATCGGATCGGAGAGGGAGCGGAAATGCGCCCCGGTAGCACGGATCTGGTCGAGCACCTCCAGCAGGTGGGCCAACGAGCGCGCCAGGCAGTCAGTGCGCACCACGACCACGGCGTCCCCACGGCGCAGCCGCCCGCGTAGGCGCCCCAGCCCGGGTCGCGTGCGATCGGCACCGCCGCGTTCTCCTCCACCATCTCCTGGCAGCCGGCGGCCCGCAGGGCGGAGAGCTGCGGCTCGCGGTCCTGTCCCTCGGTGCTGACGCGCGTAGCCGTAGGTGGTGGGCACAGCCTCTTCCCGGGGACGGGCAGGGGAGGGGTGGGGCGACCGGGCCAGACTTTGCAAGATGGCCAAGTTGCCGGCGGTTGGTCGTTGGGAACTGCGCGGAGTTCCTGAAAACCAGCGGGCGGCCGCTATAGACTGGGCCCGGAGGGTCGCGGTTCGTCCACTCAATCAGCCGCAGATCCTGCCAATGAGGGCGTGAAAGCCAGCCATTCGAGAGCGGTTCAGGCCGCCGATCCGCCATCCGGCCGTGCTGCCCGGCCAATCAGGAAAACGGACAATTACCCGCGGGCACGCGCCCGCCTTACACGCGGTAATCTCCCCTTACCGCGTCCCTCGCGGGGGTTGCCCCAATTGGGAACGGGCGGCACTCTGGGCCGTGTCAGGGCCGATGCGGGGGCGTCGGCTGAAGGGGGTTCAGAGATGGACGGCGGAGACGCTGCGCGGGGAGGGGAGCGACGTCTGGTCGTGCCCGCCGCGCCGGTCGGGGGTGAGCTGGCTCCCCGCCTGGCCGAGGCGATCGAGGCGGCCAAGGCCTATGCCCGCCGGGCGCTCGCCCCCGAGACGCTGCGGGCCTACCGCACCGACCTCGCCGACTTCGAGGCCTGGTGCCTCGCCC
The DNA here is from genome assembly GCF_050154705.1 of Muricoccus radiodurans. GTDB lineage: Bacteria > Pseudomonadota > Alphaproteobacteria > Acetobacterales > Acetobacteraceae > Roseomonas > Roseomonas radiodurans. Next base: position 146,856 of record NZ_CP189562.1, read on the forward strand.
ACCGCACCGCCCCCCTCCCGGCCGCCCCCGGCACCGTCGCCGCCTACCTCGCCGCCCTCGCCCCCACCCACTCCCGCTCGGCGCTCGACCGCCGCCTCGCCGCCATCGGCCACGCCCACCGGGTGCGGGGCCTCGACTGGACCCCGGGCCACCCGGCCATCCGCACGACGCTCCAGGGCATCGCCCGCCTGCACGGCTCCCGCGTGCGCCAGGCCGCGGCCCTCACCTCGGCCGAGCTCCGCCGGCTGGTTGCCACCTGCGACGCCGGCCTCACCGGCTGCCGCGATCGTGCGCTGCTGCTGCTCGGCTTCGCCGGCGCGTTGCGCCGCTCCGAGCTGGTCGGCGTCGACCGTGAGCACCTGCGCCTCTCGGGCGAGGGGCTCCGCCTCCTGCTGCCCCGCTCCAAGACCGACCAGGCCGGGGAGGGGGTGGAGCTCGGCATCCCCCGCGGCAGGAAGCGCGAGACCTGTCCCGTGCGCGCCGTCGAGGCCTGGATCGAGGCGGGGGACGTCCGCTTCGGGCCGCTCTTCACCCGCATCGACCGATGGGGCCGGCTCGGCCACGACCGGCTCTCGCCCGACGGGGTGCGTCAGATCCTGCTCAGGCGGGCTGCCGTGGCCAAGGTCACGGTCGACGCCGGCGAGCGTCTCTCGCCGCACGGGCTGCGGGCGGGCTTCGTGACCGAGGCCTACGGGGCCGGGGCGCGCGACGAGGAGGTGATGGGCCACTCCCGCCACAAGGACCTCCGGACCATGCGCGGCTACGTCCGGCGCGCGAAGCTCGTCACCACCAGCCCGGTGAAGCTGCTCGACCTGTGACCCGACCAGGGCAGGGGAGGGAGGACCGCGAGGGCGCCGGAGGAGGAGACGCCCCGGAGACCGGCGCGGCGGTGGTCACCGACGTCCTCGCGCTCGCCAGCCCGGACTGGCTGTTCCACCACCTCGACGTGACCGGGCCGGCGGAGGACCTCGCCCTGTTCCGGCTCGCGGCAGCCGGACCGGGGGTGATCCCCTGGACCCACGGACGGGCCGGGGAGGAGGAGGACCTGTTCCACCTCCTCGCCGCGCCACCCCGGGGCGAGCGGGTCCTCTCGCTCCAGGGGTGCCGGATCGTCGCCTCCGGGCTCCGGGCGGCGCTGGAGAGGGCGGACGAGCGGGTCCGCGCGGCGGTGAGCCGCCCGGGTGGGCCGGTGCTCTTCGACCTGCACCGGCTCGTCCCGGTGCCGGCCGAGGTGCTGCGCCTCGGGCCCGGGCACCCGGACGCGCTGCGCTGGCTCTGGACGCACTGGGGCACGACCTGGCCCCTGCGGCACGTCGCGCACCGGGCCGAGGCAAGGGGATCGGGCGGGAGGGGCAGGGGAGGGGACCTGGCCGCCTCCGCCCGTCTGTCGCTCGCCTTCTGGTCGGCGGACTGGACGCCCTGGGCGGCACTCCAGCAGGTGCGCGAGACCTGGCCGGCGCTCTCCGTCTCCGTCCGACCCCACTACGACGATGGCTGAGGCGGACGGCGGCGGAGACGCGCAGGCCGCCGAGGAGGAGGGGTGGGAGGTCGCCCGCAGCGGCACGCCGCTCGGGCGCGAGGCGCTCCACCTCGACCTCCGGGGCTATGCCGGGCCGCTCGACCTGCTCCTCGATCTCGTCCGGGCCGGGCGGGTCGACATCGGCGCGATCTCGATCCTCGATCTCGCGGCGCAGTTCCAGGCGGCAGTGGAGCGGGGCATCACGCGGCAGGACGTGCCGCTGTCCCGGCTCGGGGATTGGCTGGTCGCGGCGGCGAACCTCGCCCTGCTGCGCTCGCGCCTGCTCCTGCCGGCGGACAGCCGAGAGGGCCAGGAAGCTCGGCAGGAGGCGGAGGCCCTCCGCCGCCAACTCGCGGACCGGGCGGCTGTCGCGGCGCTCTCAGACTGGCTCACGCGGAGACCAACCCTCGGGCGAGAGGTGTTCGCGCGCGGTGCGCCGGACGAGGCGCATGGGGCAGAGGAGGGGAGGGGAGCGCCGGCGGTCGCGGACTTAACGACGCTGCTGCGGGTCTGCCTCGAGCTGATGCGTCGGCCCGAGCGGGTGCCAGCTTACCAGCCTACCCCGCCGGACATTTGGCGCCCGCCTGCCGCGCTCGACCGCATCCGGCGCATGCTCGGGGAAATCGGCGTCGCCGGTGACCTCGGAGCGAGGCCGCTGGTGACCTTTCTTCCGCCATGGGACGCGATGCGCACCTCGCTCCAGCGGCGGGCAGCCATCGCTTCGACGCTCGTCGCCGGGCTCGAACTTGCGCGCGACGAAGAAGTCCGGCTGGAGCAGCTCGAGGAGTTCGGGGACATTACGATCGACAGACACGCACCATCCCTCGCGCGAGTTGCATGATACCCATCGCGAGAGCCCGCGACGTGAGGGATCGAATCCTGTTTGCGGCTTCGAGGCTGCTTCACCCAAACATGGTCTGAACCGTATCGCTGAGGCGTGGCAGCCAAGGGCGCCCGGCTTTCCGAGCCATGCGGTTTCCTCTCCACCACGTCCGGGGAGGATGAATCGCGCTCCGGCGCAGACTTACGGCCGTCCATGGGGCCAGAACCAACGAGCCCCGGCACTCGGAACCTGGCACCATCAGGGGATCGCAATGCTAAGATAGGCCGCTGCTGAGGATTGGGGGAAAGATAGCTCGTGCGTAAGGCATTCGAAGGAGGCATCGCTCCGTGACCGCACGTGGGATGCGTATCCGCAGCGTCGCCGCTGCCGTAGAACGCCTCGGAACGGTCGACGCGGCGCGCGGCTATGCCGGGCTGGAGGCGCCGGCTTTCGTGCGGTGCCGTGTGGAAACCGATGACGGCCTGTCCGGCACCGGCGTCACCGGCCGCTTCCTGGCGGGGGAGGTCGCAGCCCTACTCAGCGGCGGCATCAACGAGGCCCTGCGCGGCACCGATGCCCGCCATCTGGAGGCGATCGGGCCGCGGCTGACCGCGCAGTTCAACCCGCGCAACGCCACCGGGGCCTTCGTCTCCGCACTCTCGGCGCTGGACATGGCATTGTGGGACCTGCGCGCCCGGGCGCTGGGGGAGCCCCTGTGGCGCCTACTCGGCGGGGCGCGGAAGGCCGTGGCCTGCTACGCGACGGTGGGCCTCCCTGGCTACGACGAGGCAGAACTCGTCTCGGTCTGCCGCGCCTCGATCGAAGCCGGCTTTACCGGGGTGAAGATGCTCGTCGCTGCCGGCGGCCGCGGAATCGAGGAGGATGCAAGACGCGTGCACGCGGTTCGCAGCGCCATCGGGCCGCGGGCCCAGCTGATGTTGGACGCGAATTGTGGCATGACCGTCGCGGCGGCCAAACGTCTCGCACTCCTGGTCGAGGATTGCGATATCGCTTGGTTTGAGGAGCCCGTGCTGGGCAACGATCTGGAAGCGCTGGCCACATTGCGCCGCGCCTTCCGTATGCCCATCGGGGCTGGCCAAATGGTGCAGTCCGTCGCCTGGTTCCGCGATGCGCTCGCTCGTGGCGCGGTGGATGTCCTGCAACCCAACGCCGCCTTTTGCGGCGGCGTGAGCGGCATGCTGCGCATCCTTTCCCTGGCGGAGGCATTCGGTACGCCGGTCGCTCACGCCGGTGGCTGGGACATCGTCAACGCCGCCGTCATGGCGGGTCATGCGGCGGGCGGACTTCTGGAAATGCATGGTGCCCAGCTCGCGTTGCGCGAACGCCTGCGGGAGGACATGGTGCCTGAGGGTGGTGTGATGCACATGCCCGACCGGCCGGGTATAGGCTTCGCCTTCCGCGATAGCTAAGCGACGTGGGGCGCGCTCTGGAAATAGCTGGGCCCGTTGCCGTCACTTGTGTGAGCCGGTTATCCAACGAAGCGGGCCGGATACTGTCGGGTGCAAGCCGCGGCAGCATATGAGAATTCATACGTAGGTACGTGAGGTCGCGTCGCGGCCAACAAGCAGAGCGCCGCTCAACAGGGCGTTCGCACCTTCGAGGGCCAGAAGCTTGAACGGCAATACGCCGCCTCCTCTGCCGCGGCATCATCGGATGAACCCAGGGCATGGATGCGTCCCGCTGCTCGCGCGAAGATGCGATCGCGGCAGCGACCGACACTAGGCCCGTTCAACGCCGATGTGGTCGACGCCGGGTCAAAGTTGGGCCGTGTCTCCCAATCCTGCAGTGCGGCTATGCTCCGCCGCCGCTCGCCGCACGCAACTGCTCGCCGGCGCGTCGGGAGATGGCCAGCACCATCAGGGCGCTCGCCGTAGTTCACAGGTTTCTTCCCGGCAGCGTAGCACGAGCGTGTATGCCAGCGCGGCCTGCGGCGGATACTCGAGAAGAGCCGTATCGACATCCGTCCACCGAACCAAGCGGAGGGGCGTGTCCCCTACATGTCGGAAGATCACGCGTGGGCGAGTGCCTTGAGGATCGGCAGAGACGACCAACGTCTCCACCTGGCCAAAGGCATGATCGCTCTGAAACGCTATCAAATATCGGCCGTCTGGAGAAAATTGGGTGGCCTGCGCAAGGGGCGCCCGGCCCTGGGCCAGGATGAAGCTGCCTGCGCACGCGAGAGCCACGACGGCAGACGCAGCGGCCACGATCATCTTGAGCTTCCTCGACGCCGCCGATGATGGAGACTTCACCCGACACTCCGCGCATCTCCGCCGGTCACGCCGGCCGCATCATGGGGATCGGTCATTCAACAACAGGTGCGAGAGGCCAGTAGTGTCAAGAGTGTATGGTTTCACCGCGCTGGATCCAGCTCACAGCGCCGCCATCGGGCGTCTGCCCCGGCGCGGCTACCCTCACTGTAACACCAGCCTAGTGCGGTTAGCCGGCGACGGAGGTCGTCGCGAACCTCCCACAAGTGTCCGATCTCCGGATTACTCATCGCGGTGCTGCGGAAATGACGTTCCGCTTGCTGAGCTAGAGCAACCAGCCCTCGTGGGTCAGACGGAGACAGCTCGGTCGAGGGCTCACATGCAGCTAAGACCAACGTCATCATGATCAATCGTTGCATAAGCGAGACATGGCCTCCCAAGTAGAGCAAATGTCGTACGCAGCCCCAGGCCGATATCTTGGCCGTTCTCAACAGTGAGCTCCGGTCAGGACGCTTCAAGGGCGTTGCCAATAGCAGTCGTTCTGGACGCCAAGCAGAGGCTGCTTCCTGGCAGCTCCTACCCAGCTCTGCGCTGCTCCAATGAACCCGTCCTGTCTGGAGATGATAGGCTGTGGAGACATCCGCCGAGCTTCCCCGGATGGATCATTCCAGCTATCGGCCACTTACGTAGCAAGGATCCATCGAGGCGCTGTTTCCGATTCCCTCGCACAGTCATCAGTTACCGCGTACTCGGCTCCGTGGTCCTGCCTCGTGCGACGAAGCCCGACGAGGCTGCGACGAAATGGCTCGCGTCAGAGAGGAAGGATTGCGCTATACGGCCATGTACTCTGATCGTGGTCCGATCCGCATGACGCTCCTCCGCAACCGACGCGGCGCCCGCGAGGCGACACTTCTGGCCCTCGGCTTGTGGACGTTCAGCATTCTGCTCTGGCTGCTCCCGCAGCTCGTGGGCGGGCGGCGCTGGCCCTCCTTCCTGATTGCCCTCTGCGCCGCGACGCTGGTGCTCGGGCTCCTCTTCTCGGCCCTGCTCTACCTCGTGCTGGAGCGTGCCTGGCGCCTACCGATCCTGCATAGGATCGCTGTTTTTGTGGGGGCGACGCTCCTGACGGCCCTGGTCCATGCGGTGACCGACGCGATGCTCATCGTCTGGATGCGTGGCACGGCCCCGCTGTTCTCGGAGCAGCTGCAGCAGGAGATCGGACAGGGGACGATGCCCTTCGTGCTGATCTTCGGCCTTTACGCCACGGCGCTCGGGCTCCTCCTGTCAGCCCTCGCAGCGCAGGAGCAGCAGCGCGCACTGGCCGAGGCTCGGTCGGCCATGCAGCAGGCACAGATTGCGGCATTGCGTTTCCAACTGAACCCGCATTTTCTCTTCAACACTCTGAACGCGCTCTCTACCCTCGTCATGACCCACCGCAACCCCGAGGCGGAGACGATGATCGAGCGGCTTTCGGAGTTCCTCCGCGCCTCCCTGCGCGCGGATCCGGAGAGCGAAGTTGCGATGGACGAGGAGCTCGAGACCATCCAGGCCTACCTCGACATCGAGCGGGTCCGCTTCGGTGACCGGCTGGCTCTAGAGGTCAGCTGTCCGAGCGCGCTCCTGGACGTCCTGGTCCCAAGCTTCCTGCTTCAGCCCCTGGTGGAGAACGCGGTCAAGTACGCCGTCGCCCCTTCCCGCCGGCCGGTCACGATCCGGGTCGTGGCGTGGAATGACCGGGAGCATCTAGCCATCCGGGTGGAGGATGACGGCCTGCTGGCGCCAAGTGCCCGGCCCAAAGGTGGCACGGGGCTGGGCCTGTCCAACACGCGCCGGCGGCTCATGGCGCTCTATGGTGCGGACGGGACCCTGGAAGCCGCAGCACGCAACCCAGGTTTCACCGTGGAGCTGAGACTTCCGATCCGCCGGGCCTCTCAGCCGCCTGCCGCGCAGGCCGCCTGACCTCTATGCGCGTCCTCCTGGTCGATGACGAGCCGCTGGCTCTGGAGCGGTTGGAATTCGCGTTTCGCGACATACAGGGCGCGGAGGTCGTTGGGACCGCGGCGGACGGGATGGAGGCGCTGGAGAGCATCGCCGCCCTTCGACCGGACCTCATCATGCTGGATGTGCAGATGCCCGCCCATTCCGGTATGGATGTCGCGCGGGCGTTGGCCGGAGGCCCCTACCGGCCGGAGCTGGTCTTCGTCACAGCCTTTGAACAATACGCACCGGACGCCTTCGCGGTAGACGCGGCGGATTACCTGTTAAAGCCGGTGCGCTTTGACCGGCTCCGTGCGGCCGTAGAGCGGGCCCGTCGCCGCCAAGCCCTGCGCTCCGTCGAGGAGCGGGCCGCCGCACTGGCGAATGAGGTCGCGGCGCTGAGAACTCGCCAATCGCCCGGTGCCGCCTTCACCCCGGCCTATGACGACGCGCTCTGGGTTCCCCATCGCCAGGGCGCAGTACGGGTGCCGGTGGAGAGCATCGACTGGATCGAGGCGGCGCGGGACTACGTGATGCTCAATACATCGAGCCGGTCGCACATCCTGCGGGCGACGATGTCCGAGCTGGCACGACGGCTGGATCCAGCGGTCATGCTCCGCGTCCATCGTTCTCATTTTGTGCGGCGCGGCGCCGTGGTGGGCGTGGAGCGTCCGGGCCGCGGCGCCCTTCGACTGCGCTTGGCCGACACGGTCGAGGTCCAGGTGGGACAGAGTTATCTCGAGGCTGTTGAGACCGCGCTGGGATTGGCGAGCTGACGACCGACCCGGGCGCGTCTCCGGCAGAGAGTGCCCTGAAGGGGTCCGGTCCCACGCCGCTACCAAGGTTTCCGATCAGGCCGGCCGGCCTTGCTGCCAGGCTCTCGGCACCGGGCCGGTCGTGCGGCGGGGCCAGATGCACTGCCGAACCTTGTTCGGGTAATGGCAGATGCTGACCTGATCCGACTTGCGATTGTGCAGCGTCCCGTTGCCCTGGTTGCCGCCGAGATACTGGGGCTTGCCTCCCTCCATGCTCCAGAGGAAGGCAACATGGCCCTTCGATGGACCGCGCGATCCGCCATCCAGCACCACAAGGGAACCGAGCGGTGCCCTCGCGATATCCGTGCCGAGATGGACGCCACCATCCCATTTGAGCCAGCTAAGGCTCCAAGTGCTTCCGGTGCCGCGGATGCCGACACGGAGCAGGCACCAGTTCACGAACGCGGAGCACCATGCCGTGTCGTCGCTCGTCAGATCGACGCCCGGCGGAGCGTGGAAGCGCGTATACCAGCAACTATCGAAGTACTCGAGAATTCTCTCGGTGCTCATTCCCTTCCGATGGTCTTCCTGCGTCCCTTTCTGCGAATAGGCTTCCGCCATCCAGGGCGCCTGGGCCCGCGCCCACTCATCAAACATCCTGCCGTAGATGGCATCGACAACAGGCGCGACGACGTTCCTCGAGGTCTTTGACCGAACGAGGTTGTGCAATCCAGACATGGATATTTGTCTCTCCTCAATAGCTCAGCGCGGGAACCGCAGGCGAAAAGGACCACGCCATCTAGGATGATGAGCCGAATGGCGAAAGCGGCGCTTGAAGATGGCCTGTGCGCTCGCTTCTCCTAGGGACCCTTCCGGCCTTGGATCATGCCTAAGTAAAGTTCGGGCATATCGCGGCGCTTCGGTTGCGCGGGCGCAAAGCTGTCGATCTCCCGACGTGGCCTCTGCACGACCGTGGTCCTGTCGGAACGCTCTGCTCGCTCGGGCAATTTCAGCAGCAGGCTGCCCGCAAAGCCGCGCCGTGTAGACACAGGGAGGCGCAGCTTCTCGAGCGCGGTGTGCAGAGCCGTTATGAACTTGATCACGCTCGTGCCGTTTCCACCCAGCGCACAGAGCTGGAGGCACGCCAAGTCTGCCTTCAATCCGCTGTCCCGCAGTCGTTCGGCCAAACCGGCGGCCTTCAACTTATCCGCACTGCCGTCGCTGACGGATTCTCCAGCACCCTCACACTTGCAGACCACGCTCAACACGGCGGAGAGCTGCATGCTCGAGAGCAGCGTGGCGTCGGGCACATATCGGATGAACTCATAATTCAGAGGCACACCCCATGTGGAGTAGTGCTCTGCGAAGCTGGCCACGTCCAGGTTCCGCTGGAAGGGAACGAAGACGACGTGTTTAGCTTTCGACAGATCCTTTAGCGGGCGTCCGAGAATGTACGGGCCTCGGGGCCGGTGGACTCGGTCGATCGGCACCGCATTCTCCTGTGGCAGCTTGGCGTCAGGCCTTCACATTTCCTGACGCTCTATGTCTGGGGACGCTTTAGCCCAGTGTCGGATCGGGTGCCCGCGGGTTGCGATGAAATCTGACGGCACTGCGACGAAGGTGGGGTCAGGCGCGGTGACGAAGCTGCCTCGGCCTTTGGCGCGCGATCCTTCAGGAGGTCATCATCGCTGGTCTACCGCCCGGAGGGGGGCGGTTCGCACGGTTGCGGTGGCTCGGGCACTTGAACCCTATTCGGTGCGCGAGGCTTTGCGAGAGTTAGAGGGTGACGCGGATTGTCTGCGCGGTGCGACGCGCCGGGCAGCGGTTCGAGATGGGGGAGGCGACCGTGTCGTAGCTCGCGAAATCAGTCGAGGTCGCTCGCGCGGCGCGGGCGGTTCGCGGACGTCTGCGGGCGGTGGAAGCGAGATGGCCGGACAGTCGACCGGTGTTCTAGACCCGCGGGGGGGAGAGATAGTAGCGGCTCGACGCCGCTGCTTTGATGATGAAGTGTCCCCCATTTCGACCGGACACTGGGCCTAACCGCGGGGGCCTCGGCTTACGTCTGGGCATACACCTTTGCCGAACGACCCGACGCGCGTCGAAATCATCACCGGCCGGGAGCGGCGACGTCGCTACAATGCAGAGCAGAAGCACCAGCCGAATGCGCTCCCGAATCAGCTCTCGCTGCTTCTACGCTGCCGATAACGGACCGGGGCGGCTTCGACCCTGGCTCGTAATAGCCTTTGCTGGAGAAAAGGCCTCGGCACTCGGCATTCAGGTTTGAGCGCAACGCCGCCCCTCTACCCTGCTGCTCAGAGCCAAAAAAGTTGTCCTTTCCGTCGACTCGGGTCGGTGACGCAAGTCCCTCCTGCTATGAAACATTCGGACCGATTGAACTCATTCCTTCGGAGCTGTCTCCACAACAGCCGGACGCAGGGCTACGCGGCGACCAGCGTCACGGGCTACACGAAAAGCCTGCGTGAAGTTCTCAGCATACTCGGCCTGGGTGTGCCCCTGCTGACCTCTGACCGGAAGGAATGGGCCGTCCGAGACAACGAGCAGGACGAGGTCCGTACCGAAAGGCCTGTCGATCGCCCACCCAGGAAAATCGGGCCGTGGCTCGCCCAACCGGACCCGTGTGCCTGGTGCTTGCGGGCTACCCTCCTCTAGGAGAACAAGGCTGCCGTCCGAGCTCGCGTAAGCGACGTGTATATAGTTAGCCCACGCCGGCATGACGACATCCAGTCGGAGGAGTTGATCATGGCGAAGTGGCATGGCGCCCACTACGGTCAAGTCCAGCCGTTCATCTTGCTGGGCGAGAGCGGGACGAAGGGCGGAAAACATACTGCAGAAGGGCCCCTCAAAGACGTCGAGGTGGACGCGGCCAACCCCAGGAGGAAGAGTACTATCGGCCAGCACGGCTCGAGCTCGCTCGGCCTCCGTCTGCGGCAGCACGCCTTCTATGCTGAAGCTGCTCTCCTCAATCTGGGCGGTGAGCAGGCCACAGGGAGCGGCTGCGAGCACAGCATTGGCGATTGCCCGCACATCTGGCTTCCGAAATGGCTGAAATAGGTGCAAAGCCAGAGCGCCGCTTATTACGACGCTCAGTCCAGATACTGCAATTAGCCAGCCGAGTCGGCGCTTCGGCCGCGCCTCCCGATTGAGCAATTCCTCCCGAGTACTAGCGGTTACATCGACCTTGGCTGCCAGGGTAAGAGCATCAATAAAAGAAATTGCGTCAGGCCAACGATCGTGCGGGCTCTTTGAAAGCGCCCGCATCACGACCGCGTCCACGGCAGGTGGTATATCGTTTCTGAGGTCGGAAGGTAGGGGAGGGACCGTGCTGATTACCTGATGCAGAAGTGCCGCAGGTTCTCCCTCAAATGGCTTCCGTCCAGTAAGCATCTGATACAGGAGAACCCCACAGGCCCAAAGATCGGCGCGAGCGTCCACTGCTTCACCGCGGAATTGCTCGGGGCTCATGTAACTCGGCGTACCCATCAATGTGCCTTGGATAGTTAGATCTGAGTTTGTCGCTCGAGCCACCCCGAAGTCTACGAGCTTCGGCTGTCCATCATCGGCGAGCATGATATTACTGGGCTTTATATCGCGATGTACAACGCCTCGCGCATGCGCATGGGATAGGGCCCTGAGCACCTCTACGATAATCCGGACGGTACTTGACAGCAGTAGTCGATCACCTTTCTTCAGCAAGCTGTCCAGGGTTCCACCGCTGACCATCTCCATGACCATCCAGGCATATCGCTCATCTTCACCATAATCGTAGATGGCTGCGATTCCGGGATGGCTCAGACCGCCGGACGTGACAGGCTCTTGCCGAAATCGGGCAAGGATCTCCATTGCCTCAGCATCATCCAACGCAGGCTTCCTGACTACTTTGATGGCCACATTACGCCTGATAACCCGGTCGAGGCCCTCGATGACCACTCCCATAGCTCCTGACCCGAGCGTACGGCGCAACTCGTATTTCGAGCCCTCGGCCCAATCGCCGAAGCCGGGGGGTACGTTTTGGGGCAAGCGCTCCTCCTTAGTCAGCCCTTCATTCTAAGGGGCCAAAGGTACTCAGGCACTATCTCGCTCTGTCACGTGGATCACGCGATCACTTCCGCCGATATTGGCAGATTGCCCTGCTTGCCTTCTTCAGGATGCGGCTTAGATCAGCGTCACCAGACTGACCTCTCTGAGCTTGAACGCCGCACCGCCCCCCTTCGGATTCAGAGTGTCTGAAACGCGTGCACCCCCGCCGGATCAGCTTTGCGGATCACGCCTATTCACCCCAGGACCAAGCGTGGCCGCAGCCTCAAGACCTACTGTCCACCTACCCTACCAAAGGCTGCTCAGACAGCCACACCCGCAATTCGAGCGGTAGCTACGGCAATCAGATAGCAAGATGGCGCGGCAGATCTCCAAGACAGAGCACGACGGGCGGTACTGGCTGCGGCATGGGCGCGGGGGGAAAGCGTAGCGAGGAACAAGGTGCAGGCGGGAAGGCGGGCACCGCGACCAACGCGACGGCCGGGGTGCTGCGGTGACACTGTCACACGGCACAGCAAGGGTACACCGCAGTCCGTAACGCGATCGACGATCAGGTCGCTCCCCTTGAGGAGAAGAGCTCGTGTCCCACTCGTCCCGCTTCCTCGCCATCCTTGCCACGGCGAGCCTCACCGCCTGTGCGGTCGCCCCGGGCCCGGTTGAGCAGCAGGCGACCCAGGCCGGCGTTGCCTGCCAGCAGGGCTACTACGGGGCGTGCCGCACGGCAGCAGCCCTACAGCCAGCCGCCTCCGCCGAGCGCGCCCGGGCAGAGCAGAACGCGCAGGTCGGTACGGCGGTAGCCGCAGGGCTGGTCGGCGTCGCCGCCGGCGCGATCATCGCGGACGCCGCCCGGCCGCACTACTACGGCCGCGGCTACTACCGCCGCTGGTAGAGGTAGTCAGGTCCAGCGCCTTGCTCCTGCCCTCTGTCCACACAAGCGCTCCGAGTGTCTGTCATGATCGTCTCAGCCAGTCTGCCAGGACGCGCTGTTCTGCCCTCCCTGCTCGGCACCGCACGGCACAGGGCTGCCGCCGCTTTCGCTGCCGTGACTGCGGCCGGGGGCTCAACGAGCGCAGCGGAGGCGTGCTCAACCGGACGCGGTACCCTTTGGACGTCTTCGCACTGGTGGCGCTGTGGCGGTTACGCTACCGCCTGACCCTGCGGGACCTGTCCGAGATGCTGCTCCTGCATGGCTTCGTATTCAGCTATGAGGCGGTGCGGGACTGGGAGGCCAAGCTCACGCCGGTGCTGACCAACGAACTTCGGCGTCACCGCCATGGCAAGGGTGGCGCTGGCCGTCGCTCCTGGCACGTGGACGAAACCTATCTGAAGGTCCGCGGGCGCTGGTGCTTTCTCTACCGTGCCATCGACCGCCACGGCGATCTGGTCGACACGGTGCTGAGCGAGCACCGGGACATGACGGCAGCGAAGGCGTTCTTCCGCTCGGCCAAGTCGGCAACGGGCACGACGCCGGAACGCTTCACCACGGACGAGCACCGCCCGTACCCACCCGCGATCCGCTCAACGCTGGGCCGGCGCGCCAAGCACCGGACTAGACCAGATGTCCGTCTGAGGCGGGCCACCCCGCCTCAGACGGACATCTGGTCTAATGCCTACAAGAACAACAGCCTGGAGCAGGATTATCGGAGCATCAAAAGCCGGATCCGATGTATGCGCGGCTTCAAGTTGTTCGAGGCGGCCGCTAGGTTCTGTCGAGGCTACGATGCGCTGCGCATCTATCTCCGTACCCGCTCCCGCCACTGCCAGCATATTCCCGCTAGCCGTCGACGTCTCATTCACCTCCGTCGTGCCACCGCGACACCCGCCATCCTGCAGGCCGCGTAGGGTGGCCGCACCCAGTGCGCCCCTCCCACCTTGTCTCGGCGCGAACGCTGGCAGAACCGTGCAGAGAGCCGTAAGCGCCGCAGCGGCCTAGCGCTTCCCCTCGTCACTCGCACGAAAGGCCAAGTGCTCTAATCCAGAATGATGTTCTGCCGGCGGATCACCTCTCCCCACTGAACTCGGTCTTGCGCGAGCTGTTGATCAAGCCGGTCAGGCGGGGCAACGAAGCCGCGAGAAGCGTCAGCCGCCATCCGCCGGCGAACTACTTCACTCGCCATCGCTCGACTGGCTGCGGCATTAAGACGCTGGACCGCCTCCGGTGGTGTGCCGGTGGGAGCCGAGAGCCCGGTCCAAAAGGAGGTCGTGAGCCGTGGATATCCCGCCTCCCGGAAGGAGGGGATCGCTGGCAACAGTGCCGAACGCTCGTCAAAGGATAGGCCGAGAATGCGGAGCTTGCCCGCGCGCACGTGCTCGAGGGTGACAATTGGAGCCTCGACGCCCACTTCGATGACTCCTGTTAATAGATCCGCCGTGGACGGGCCATTGCCGCGGTATACAACGTCCTGGAGCGTAAGGCCGAGAGCATCGGCCAACATCAAACCAAAGAGGTGACTTGTGCTACCCGGCCCGTTGGTCGCGTAACGCAGCGGGTTAGGCCGGGATCGTGAGAATGCGACGAAGCTCGACACGTCCTGCGCCGGAACCGCGGCGTTCACGGTGAGCGAGAGCGGCGCGTCGCACAGCAGGGCGACAGACACAAAGTCCTCCAGCCGGTAGGGCAGGTTCGGACGCAGCAGTGAGTTGAGCGACAGGGTGGCAGTGCCACCGGCCAACAGGGTCAAACCATCCTTCGGGGCTCGGGCGACCATCTCCGCAGCGATGATTCCGTTTCCGCCAGGGCGGTTATCCACCACGACGGGCTGGCCGAGCGTCTCCGCCATGTGCTGCGCGACCAGGCGAGCAACGATGTCAGTCGTACCATCAGCTGCAAAGGGTACGACGATACGAATGCTGCGGTTGCCCTGGGCGCGCGAGACGGCAGGTATAGCCAGTCCTGCCATTCCTGCAGCAAGGATCCGGCGTCGTGGCGAACTCAATGGTCGTCCTCCTCCGTCTTTCCTAGTCGCGCGCCATCAGAGCCAGCGCTCGTCCAACTGATCGGTTAGTACGGTCTGCGCGGCGCCAGACCAGTTGGCTAGAACTGTTCAATTCACGCCAATTTGGGCATCCCGCACGAGTGTTCCCCACTTTTCATAATCCGCTGCGATGCGCGCGACGAAGGGCTGCGGGCCGCGCGCGCTCGTCTCGAAGCCGAGCGTGCGGAGGCGGGCGATCACCTCCGGATCACGCGTCGCGGCCTGCACCTCGGTCGCCAGCCGCTCGACGATCGCGGTGGGCGTGCGCGGCGGGGCCATGAGGCCGAACCAGAAGGTCGTCTCGAAGCCAGGCACGCCGCTCTCGGCGACGGTCGGCACGTCGGGCAGGGAGGGCGAGCGCTGCTCGCCGGTGACGGCTAGGGCGCGCAGGGAATTATCCTGCAGAAGGCTGGAGGCGGAAGCAACGGAATCGAAGGCGAGCTGCACGTCGTTCCGCATTAACGCAGTGAGCCCTGCCGCGTTCCCTGCATAGGGCGCGAGCACGATGTCTAGCTTGGCGCTGCGATTGAAAAGGGCCGCCGCGAGGTGGTTGGTGGTGCCCATGCCGGGATATGCCACGTTCAGCCGGCCCGGATTTGCGCGGGCATGGGTGATCAGTTCCGGCAACGTGCGGAAGGGCGCCCCCTGGCCGGCGACGACGATCAGCGGCGCCTCGATGAACAGGGAGATGGGCACCAGGTCGCGGCGCGGGTCGAAGGTGACACTGCGGTTAAGGTGCGGCGTGATCGCCATGGAGGAGGAGGCAAAGAGAAGCGTGTACCCGTCCGGCGTCGCGCGGGCGACGAGATCGTTCGCGATCATGGTGCCGGCGCCCGGTCGGTTCTCACTGACTACGGGCTGGCCAAGGCGCGTCGAGAGTTCCTGTGCGAGGATGCGGGCGCTGACATCGGTGGAGCCGCCCGGCGGGAAGGGAACGATCAAGCGGACCGGGCGCTGCGGATAGGACTGAGCCGACGCAGGCACGCCCGCGAGAAACGCGGCGAGAAGAGCCGCGACACCGCCGAGCCATTTGAACATGACCTTTCCTCCTCCGGGTCCAATTCCATACGGCTGCCTTATGGGCCGACCGACCGGACGGTCGAGCCAGAATGTCGTAACATGCTGAGCCGCGCAACATGCTCGGAAAGCGCTCCGAACGTCCGCTCCTTCCAGGCCCGGGGACGAGAACGGTTTCCCCTCTCCGCCGGGTGCAGGCGCCCAGGACGACGGACCTGGTTGGCGTCCATGGATGCCTCCTCCCTTGCCCGCCGCTGCACCAATCCGCGCTGTCCGGCCGCGCGCGGCTACAGCGTGGGCCAGGCGAAGACCTCGCCATAGGTCTCCAGCGGCACGAGGCTCGGGCGGATGGCGGGGAGGAGATGCTCCGACAGGTTCTCCGCCGTCCAGCCGCCATCGCGCTGGAAGGTGCGGACGGGGCGGGACTGGCTATAGAGGTAGATCTCCGTCCCGCGCACGCCGATAATCTGCCCGGTGATGTCGGCCGCCGCATCGCTGACCAGGAAGGCCGCGACGGGCGCGATCTGGGACGCGACGCCCTGGGTGGAGCGGAACTGGCGGAAGTCGCCGTTGTTGCCGGCCTTCGTGAATTCGGCCTGTCGGAAGGCGTTCACCTGCTCCCACTGTCGGCTACGGGCGGAGGGCGCCATGCAGTTGGAGCGGACGCTGTACCGCTTCATGTCGAAAGCAATGAGTTTCGACAGGCCGGCGATGCCGGCCTTGGCGGTGCCGTAGTTCGTGACCCCCATCGTGCCGATCAGCCCTGTCGTGGAGGTCATGTGCAGGTAGGCGCCGCCGTTCTGCGCGGCGAAGTACGGCGCCGCCGCGCGGCTAACGTAGAAGGTTCCGCTCAGGTGCACCCGCACGACAAGGTCAAAATCCTCCACCGGCATCTTCTCGAACGCCGAATGGCGCATCACGCCGGCGCTGTTCACCACCGCGTCGATCCGGCCGAAATGGTCCAGCGCGGTCGCTACGATGCGCTGGGCGGAGGGCCAGGTGGACACATCTTCCGTGCTCGCGGCGGCCTCTCCGCCATTGGCGCGGATCTCCGCGACGACGGCCTCGGCGGAGGAGGTGTCGGCGCCCTCCCCGCGGGGGGAGGTGCCGAGGTCGTTCACGACCACCCGGCCGCCATGGGCCGCGACGAAGCGGGCGGTCTCCCGCCCGATCCCGCTGCCGCCGCCGGTGATGACGACCACCTTGCCGCGAAAGAGATCCGTTCCAGCCATCGCCGCTTCCTCTCCATTCGGTCCGGGCCTCGTGTGTCCCAACCGACCGTTCGGTCGAGTATGCTGACGAGGGTCGATGCCCGCAAGTCAAGGAACGGACCCCGGTGCGGCTACGATGCCCGGAAGCCCGTCACGATCATCTCGTAGAACTCCTCCGCGATTTCGGTCGCGGAGCGGGGCCCAGCCGGGTCGTACCAGCGCGGCAGCCAGTTCAGCGCGCTCAGCACCAGCCGCCCGGCCAGGGCCACGTCCATCGGGCGGATGTCGCCGCGGCTCATCGCGTCCTGAAGGATGCCGCGTAGCAGCGCCTCGTAGCGGTCGCGCCATTCCAGGCGCTGCTTCCGCCGCCGCGCCTCCGGGTCGGTCCAAAAGATCGTGGTCGCCGCGATCCAGGCCCAGCGGTAGCGCTGGAAGAAATCGGCCGTGCCGAGCATGAAGCGCCGCAGCCGCTCTAGTGGTGGGTGTTCGTCACCGATGCGGGCGGCAACATGGGCGTAGACGGCCTTCGTGGTCCCGAGCGCCAGGGGCCGGAAGAGGGCGTCCTTGTCCGGGAAGTAGTGGTAGAGCGTCGCCTTGGAAATCTTGCAGGCCGCCGCGATGTCGCGCATCGAGGTGCCCTCAAAGCCGCGCTCGGCGAAGAGGCGGCAGGCCTCGGACAGGATCTGCAGGGCCTTCTCCTGCTGAGGGTTGAAGGCGTCGTCCTGGTCCAGGATCTCGGCGAGGTTGTTCGTCATGCCGCCCCTCCCTGCATGCTCCGGGCCGGGGGCGCAAGGAAGACGCCGGGGCCTCACTCCGCCCGCAGGTTGATG
Source organism: Muricoccus radiodurans (assembly GCF_050154705.1). Lineage (GTDB taxonomy): Bacteria > Pseudomonadota > Alphaproteobacteria > Acetobacterales > Acetobacteraceae > Roseomonas > Roseomonas radiodurans. The sequence goes on from NZ_CP189562.1 coordinate 164,250, forward strand.
GAGCGGAGGAGGCGTGCCCAGACCTCGTCCTCGGCCGCCATCATGCGGGCCAGTTCGGTGGGGCCGCCGTGCAAGCGCTCCGCACCATCCGCGAGGAAGCGCTCTACCACCGCGGGGTCGTCCAGGCATGCTTCCAGCGCGGCGGCCAGCCGCTCGACGACCGGCATCGGCGTCCCGGCTGGCACGACCATGCCGTACCAGGGCGAGATGTTGGCCTGGGGGAACCCAGCCTCGGTGATGGTCGGCACGTCGGGCAGCGACCGGATGCGCTCTGATCCCGAGACGGCCAGCGCTCGGAGCTGCCCGTCCCGGATGAGGGCGATGTAGGGCGAGATCCCGTCGATGGCGTAGGCCAACTCCCCGCGCAGCAGGTCCTGCTGCATCGGCCCGGTGCCGCGATAGGGCACGTCCGCCACGTCGATCCCCGCGGTGAACTTGAACGCCTCCCCCAGCAGGTGGGTGGAGTTGAAGCGGGCGGTGATGCCGTAGCTCAGGGCGCCGGGCCGCGCCTTCGCCGCCGCCACCAGGTCGGACAGCGACCGCGTCGGCATGGTCGCCGGATGCGTATACACGCCCAGCCGCGATCGCAGCACGGGCGCCACCGGCTGGAACTGCTCCACTCGATAGGGAAGCCTAGCATAAAGGTGTGGGTTGACGACGAAGGAGGTCGAGAGGCCGAGCAGCATCGTATGGCCGTCCGGCCGCGCATTCGCGACGTGCTCCGTGGCGAGGATGGTCGAGGCGCCCGGACGGTTGTCCACCACCACAGGCTGCCCCAGCAGGATTTTCAGCCGCTCCGCGATGCTGCGCGCCAGCAGGTCGGGTCCCCCGCCCGCGGCATAGGGCACGACGATCCGTACCGGCCGGTCCGGCCAGGCCTGCGCGCGAGCGCGGCCCGCCGTGGCCAGGGCGCCGGTGGTGGCCAGCAAGACGCGACGGCCCCAGCGCGCGGGGCCTAGCGTGCCCTGCGGATCGTTCTTTGGCACTCTCCTCGTTCCTCCGCTTGCATTTGGCGACGGTCAGCCCGTCGCCGGGTCGGTCACGCACGGCCCTAGGGTGAGCAGCGCGTCCGCTGCCACCGCCCCCTGCCCCTGCGGCAGGACGAGCAGCGGGTTGATCTCGCATTCCAGGACCTCTTCGCCGAGGGACAGAACCGCGGCCGACAGGGCTGCCATTGTCCGGCACGCTGCGGCCAGGTCGGCACGGGGCGCCCCGCGAAAACCGTCCAGCAGCGGGAAGGTCTTCAGCGCCCGCAGCATCGCCTCCGCCGCCGCCTCGTCCACCGGTAGCAGGGCATGCCCCACATCGCCCAGCAGCTCCGTCCAGACCCCGCCCATCCCCGCCGTCATGACGGGACCGAACACCGGATCGCGCCTGACGCCCACCAGCAGCTCCCGCGCGTCGCGGATCTGCGGCTCGATCGTCGCCCCCTCGATCCGGGCGTGAGGAACGGCGCGGGCCGCGCGCGCCATCACGTCCGCGAAGGCTCCCCGCACCGCCGCCGCATCGCCGAGGTTCAGGCACACCCCGCCCACCTCCGTCTTGTGCGGCACGTCGGGGCTGACGAGCTTCAGCACCACGGGATAGCCGATGCCTTCCGCCGCCTTCGCCGCGGCCTCGGCATCCGTGACCACGACATCCTGCACCACGGGAACGCCGAACAGGGCGAGCAGAGCCTTCGCCTCCGTCTCACTCGGGCTCGTGATCCCGCGGGCAGCCAGCGCGTCCAGCATCGCCGCGGCGTCCGGATGCGGGACCGCCGGTGTCGCGCCCGCGGCCGCAGCAGGGCCCTCGCTCCAGGCGACATAGCTGCCGATGGCGCGGACCGCCCGCGTCAAGTCCTCGAAATAGGCGAGACCGAGCGCCTCCACCTCCCGTCGCAGGCCGGATTCGAAGGTGTCCACCACGACGACACGCTTGTCCGTGGCTGCGGCGACCTCCGCGATATAGGGCAGCGTGCGTTCGAGCGACCGCCCGCCGACATAGAGCAGCAGGACGTCCACGCACTCCGCCGCCGCCACCGCCCGGATCACCGCGGCGGCGAAGGTGGCAGTGTTGATAATGTTTGCGGTGACGTCCACCGGGTTGGCCACCATGCCGAAAGCGGGGATGATCGCCTTAAGCTCCGCCTGGACCTCCGCCGGCAGGGTGGGGATCTCCATCCCGCGGACCGAGAGCCCGTCCGACAACAGCGCGCCCGCGGCGCCGGAGACCGAGACGATCCCCACCCGTCGTCCGGGCCGGCGGCGGCCCTGACGGTGCATGGCAGCCAAGTCCACGAGATGGGTCAGGTCTTCCGCTACGGCCACGCCCGCGGCCCGGAAGGCGGCATCATAGGCCGCGCGGTTTCCGGAGAGCGAGGCGGTGTGGGACCGGGCGGCCTCTGCGCCCTTCTCGCTCGTCCCGGACTTGCAGACCGCCAGCAGCTTGTCCCGCGCCCGCAGCGCCCGCGCCGCGGTAACGAAGCCGGGGCCGTCCCGGAGTTCCTCGACATAGCAGATCACCGTGTCGGTGGCCGGATCGTCCACCATGTGCGCGAGATAAGCGGAGAGATCGAGGCAGGCCTCGTTGCCCGTGTTGATCGCGTGGCTCAGCCCCATGTCGCCCCGGCGCAGCAGCCGGTAGATCGCGGACGCGATATTGCCGCTCTGCCCGATGAGGGCGATCGATCCGGATGGCACGTCGGGCGAAAAGGCGCGTGCGAAGGTCGCGAAGACCCCGCCCGTCCAGTTGACTACGCCGAGGCAGTTCGGTCCGGCGACGACCATCCCCGTCTCGGCCGCGAAGCGGACCATCCGCGCCTGCAACGCCACATCGTCCGGCAGGCCCGTCTCGGCGAAGCCGGAGGCGAAGACCACCGCCGCCCGGGCGCCCTTGCGATGCGCCGCTTCGAGCTGGGCCATCGCCTCCCGCGCCGGGGTCGCGAGGATGGCGAGGTCCACCGGTTCCGGGATTGCCTCGATGCCGGGGTAGCAGGGGGTGTCGCCGATCCGGTCGTACTTCGGATTGACCGCGTAGACCGGTCCATACCCGGCCGCCCCGAGAAGCCGGAGCGGAACGCCGCCGATCCGGTCCGGGTCCGCCGAGGCGCCGACCACCGCGATGGAGCGCGGTTGCAGCAGCGGTACGAGGTCGGGATGGCCAACCATGCCGTCAGCGCCCCTGGAACACCGGCTTGCGCTTCTCGGCGAAGGCGCGCATCGCCTCTTTCGCGTCCTCCGTCTTCGCCAGGTGGGCAGTGTTGTTCTGCTCGTAGCGGTAGCCCTCCTTGATCGTCATGTGCTCGATCGTGAAGAGGCTGTCCTTCGTGGCCAGCACGGCGACGGGGCTCTTCTCCGCGATCTGGCGGGCCATGTCGCGGGCGAAGGGCATGAGCTCAGCCGCCGGCAGGCAGGCCTCGATGATCCCACGGCGATACGCCTCCTCCGCCGTGACGCGGTATCCGGTCAGTGCCATCCGCCGCACCAGGGAATGGGGAAAGATTCTCATGGCGTGCCGCGCTCCCCCGGCAAGGCCCACATCGATCTCCGGCAGGCCGAACACCCCCTCCTCCGACGCCAGGATGATGTCGCCCATGACGGCGAGGCCGAGACCGGCCCCCAGCGCCGGGCCGTTCACCGCGGTGATCACCGGCTTCTTGCATTCCAGCACGGCGTAGCTCTTCTCCCGCGCCAGTCGGGCGCGGCGCCACTGGTCGCCGGGCCGGGGTTCCTCATGCGTGCCGGCCGCCTTGCGCTTCATGTCTACGCCGGCGGAGAAGGCCTTGCCGGCCCCGGTCAGGATCACGACGCGCACGTCGTCGCGGTCGCTCATCTCGTCGAAGACCGCCGCGATCTCCTCCATCACCTCCGGCGACTGGGCGTTGCGCGGTGGGTTGTCGAGGGTGACGGTGGCGATGAAGTCTTCCACCGCCACCTTAATGAACTCGTAGGACATGTCCTGGAGCGATCCTCTGCTGGCGTCAGCGCGCGGGTTCAGGCGATGGAGCGCGGCCCATGGCGACCAAGCGCTCAAGGTGGTGCTCGGCGTCTCCGAATAGGGCTTCCAGCATCATCAGCCGGCGGAAGTGGTGGCTGACGGCCAGTTCGTCCGTGACGCCGATGCCGCCATGGAGCTGCACTGCCCCTTCCGCGACGGCACGCGCGGCGCGGGAGGCATGCACCTTGGCGATGGCGGCGAGGCGCGGCGCCTCCGGCGCGCCAGCATCGGCAGCGTCGGCGGCGGCCTCCACGACCGCGAGCGTCTCCTCGGCCAGGATATGCATGTCCACCATGCGGTGCTGCAGCACCTGGAACTTCGAGAGGGTGCGGCCGAAGGCGCGGCGCGTGCGCAGGTGCTCGGCCGTCACCTCGACCAACAGGCGCATGGAGCCGGCGGCCTCGAAACCGGCAGCCACGGCGCCGCGGTCCAGCGCCCGCCCGATCGCGGGCGCCGCATCGCTGGTGCTGAGGCGGCGCGCCGGAACCTCCTCTAGCACGAGCTCCGCGATGCGGCGGCCGTCCACGCTGTGGGCAGCGGTCATCGTCAGGCCAGCGGCGGCAGGGTCTACGAGGTAGACGCCGAGGGTGCCGCCCTCCTCGGACGCCGTGACCAGCAGGTGGTCGGCGACCGGGCCGTCCAGCACGAAACCCTTGCGCCCGGTCAGACGGCCGTCCTTCCCGCCGCCCGCGGCGCGGGTGGTGATCGGCCCCCTGGCAAGGCCGAGCTGTGGTTCGCCATGAGCGAGGGCGAGGATGACCCGCCCCTCCACTACCGGCGCAAGGTCCAGCACCGCCCCATCAGGATCGAGCGCCGCGACAAGCGGGGCACAGACGGCGGCCGTGCCAAGGAAGGGCTCCATCATCAGGTGCCGCCCGATCGCCTGGAGCGCGATGCCGAGGTCGCGCAGCGAGCCGCCGGTTCCGCCGCTCGCCTCCGGCAGGCCGAGGCCCAGGAGGCCGAGCCCGGCCATCTCCTCCCAGACCGCGCAGTCGAAGCCCTCCGCCCCGCGCAGCACCGCGGCACGGTGCGCGAAGGGGTAGGCGCGCGCGGCGTAACGCTCGACATTGTCCGCCAGGATGCGGCGGTCCTCGGCGCTGAGGGTCATCCCGTCCATGGCGTCAGAGCCCCAGCGCCGTTTTGGCGATCACGTTCCGTTGGATCTCCGCCGATCCCCCGAAGATGGTGGAGGCCCGCCCGATCAGGTGCTGCCGAAGCAGCCCGCTCGTGCCGGGCGCGTCGCCCGCCAGCGCCAGCACGGTGGCGGGGGCATAGGGCAGGCCGCGCCGCCGCAGCAGGTCGGTGAAGCCCTGCGCGATGGCCTGGGTCAGCTGCGTACTCCGCAGCTTCATGATGTTGGCCTCCACCCCCGGCGCGGCCCCGGCGATCGTGGCCTGGAGCTGCCGCACGCACATCGCCTCCAGCACCTGGAGCGCGATCTCCAGCTCCGCGTAGCGGACGGCGAAGCCCGGGTGCTCGGCGATGGGCCGCCCGGCCTCGCGGACCTCCACGGCCAGGCGGAGAAGCTGCGCCATCATCGCACGAGCGCGGCCGATCGCGCCGATGGTCCCCATCCTCTCGTTGCCGAGAAGGAACTTGGCGTAGGTCCAGCCGCGCCCTTCCTCCCCCACCCGGTTTTCCAGATGCACGCGCACCTCATCGAGAAAGACGTCGTTCACGTCATGGCACCCGTCCAGCGTGACGATGGGGCGCACCGTCACGCCCGGCGAGCGCATGTCGATGAGCAGGAAGGAGATGCCGTCCTGCGGCTTCTCCTCCTTGCTGGTCCGCACGAGGCAGAACATCCAGTCCGCCCACTGCGCGGTGGAGGTCCAGGTCTTCTGCCCGGTGACGCGGTAGTGGTCGCCGTCCCGGACGGCACGGGTGGTCAGGGCCGCAAGGTCCGATCCCGCGCCCGGCTCCGAATAGCCCTGGCACCACCAGCTCCGCGATTCCCGAATGCCGGGCAGGAAGCGGGCGCGCTGCGCGTCGTTGCCATAGGTGTAGATCACTGGGCCGACATAGGTGACGCCGAAGGGCGTGATGCGCGGGGCGCCGAGGCGCGTCGTCTCCTCCAGGAAGATGTAGCGCTGCAACGGCGTCCAGCCGGCGCCGCCGTGCTCCTTCGGCCAGTGGCCGACCAGCCAGCCGCGCGCAGCGAGCGCGCGCTCCCACTCCAGGAAGTCCTCCTTCCCGAGATGCAGGCCTTCCTCTACCTTGCGGCGCGTGATGGGCGAGAGCGCGGACTCGCAGAAGCGGCGAACCTCCTCGCGGAACGCGAGCAGCGCGGCGTCTTCCCAGGCTGGCATCGCGCTAACCCATTCGGAGGTTGAGGGAGCGGATCACATCACCCCAGATCCGCGCATCGCGGCGAACCAGCCCGGCGAGGACCTCTGGTTCCCCGAGCTGCACGGTCACGGCGTCCGCAGCAAGGCGGCGCTGGATGTCCTGATCCTGCATGGCGAGGTTCGCGGCGCGGTTCAGGATGCCGATCACCTCTGCCGGCGTGCCCGCGGGGGCGAAGAGGGCGCTCCAGAAGGTGATCTCGAGCGAGGGCAGCCCCAGCTCCCGGAAGGTCGGCGCGTCGGGCAGCACCTCCACCCGCTGCGCGGAAGAGACGGCGAGCGTGCGGAGGCTGCCTGCGCGGATATGCGCGAGCATGGCGATCGGCGATTCGAAGATGACGTCGAGGTTCCCGGCCAGGATGTCCGTGACCGCCGGCGCCGTGCCCTGATAGGCGACGTCGATCATCTGCACGCCCGTCGCCGCCTCGAACATCTTGCCGAAGAGGTGGGAAGAGCTGCCCTCCCCGTTCGTGCAGTAGCGGAGCTGGCCCTGACGCTCCCGCGCGTAGTGAAGAAACTCGTCCACGGTTCGCACCGGCATCCGATCCCGCACCGTGAGGGTCCAGGGCGCTTCATAGAGCGGCGCGACCGGATCGAAGTCGGTCGGCTGGTACGGACTCCGCTCCCGTAGCGCCGGGTTGATGGCAAGCGTCGTCGTGCCCGCGATGATGAGGGTGTGCCCATCCTTCGGAGCGCGGGCGGTCAGCTCCGCGGCAATGACGGTGTTGCCGCCGGGACGATTCTCGACCACCACAGGTTGGCCAAGGGTGGCGGACATGTGGCGCGCGATCAGCCGTCCGGAGATGTCAGTAATTCCACCCGGCGGGAAGGGGATGATGAGCCGCACGGGCCGGCCGGGCCAGCCCTGGGCCGTCGCCGCATGGGCTAGAGCTCCGGCGCCGAGGAGCGTCGTCGCCCCGAGCAGGACCTCGCGCCGTTGCATGTCATCTCCTCCGTCCATCCCCGGTCTGCGGTGCGTCCGACCAGGATCGCTTGACAAAGATTATTCCCGACCGACCAGTCGGTCTAGTGTCACAGAGGCAAGTTAGGCCGGAATTTCTCCGCACTCGGCAACTAGACAGTCGACCGACCGAGCGGTAGGTTCTTGTCAGCGTCCCGGCCCGAGTGCGACCTCGCGCAGAGACGGCGAGAGAACAGACCTGGGGGGAACGCGGATGCAGCAGGGCACAACACGCTGCCGCGCACAGGATGCGGAATCCACCTCGTGAGCGTCCCGAAGCCGAAGCTGTCCCCGGCCTACGCCCCGGTCCGCCCGGACTGGCTCGACAGCCGGCCCGAGCCAGTCCTCGAACCTGACCTGCCGATCATCGACGCGCACCACCACCTCTGGGACCGCGAGGGCAACCGCTACCTGCTCGACGAGCTGCTGCGGGACACCGGCACCGGCCACCGGGTCGAGGCGACGGTCTACGTGCAGGCCCGCTCCATGCACCGGGAATGCGGCCCGGCGGAATTCCAGCCCGTCGGAGAGGTGGAGTTCGTCAACGGCGTCGCCGCAATGACGGCCAGCGGCATCTACGGGGATATCCGCGCCTGCGCGGGGATCGTCGGCTACACCGACCTCACGCTCGGCGACCGCGTGGAGCCGGCGCTAGAAGCGCTGGTCCGCGCCGCGCCGGACCGCTTCCGCGGAATCCGCACCATGACCGCCTACCACCCCTCGCCCGAGATCGTCTCGGCCATCGTCCGCCCGCCGCCATCGCTGATGATGGAGGCACGCTTTCGGCAGGGCGTGGCGCGGTTGGAGCAGCACGGCCTCAGCCTCGACATCTGGGCCTTTCACACGCAGCTCGACGAGGTGTTGGATCTCGCGCGCGCCTTCCCTGGCATCACGATGGTCCTGGACCATTGCGGCGGTCCGCTCGGCATCGGCCCTTATGCCGGCCGGCGTGCCGAGGTGCTGGCGGAATGGACGACGTCCATCCGCCGGATCGCCGCCTGCCCGAACGTCGTGGTGAAGCTCGGCGGCCTGGCAATGCACGTCAGCGGCTTCGACTTCCACGAACGCCCGCTACCCCCGTCATCGGAGGAACTGGCCGAGGCGTGGCGTCCCTACGTCGAGACCTGCATTGAGGCCTTCGGCGCGCGGCGCTGCATGTTCGAGAGCAACTTTCCTGTGGACAAAGGCATGTGCGGCTACGCCGCCGCCTGGAACGCCTTCAAGCGCCTCGCCGCGTCTGGTAGCGCGGAGGAGAAGGCCGCCCTCTTCGCCGGCACCGCCCGGTCGGTCTACCGGCTTCCAATGGAAGCATAATGCGGCGCGGCGGCAAGGAAGCAGGAGAGAGGACGGGATGAGTGGCGAACGCGTGGCGGTGGTGACCGGGGCGGCGCAAGGCATGGGGCGCGCCATTGGCGCCCGGCTGGCGCGGGACGGATTCCACCCGGTGCTGATTGATGTGCTGGGGCCGAAAGCGGTGGCTGCCGCCACGGAGCTCTCGGCCAGCGGCTATCCAGCCACCGGCCTCGCGCTGGACCTCACCGACGAGGCGGCGGTCGCGGCGCTGCCGGAACGCCTCGGCGGCCTCTACGACCGCGTGGCCGTGCTCGTGAACAACGCCGGCATCTCCCCGAAGCGGGAGGGACGCCGCGTTCCCGCCGGAGATATCGAACTTCCGGAGTGGGAGCGCGTGGTGCGGGTAAACCTGACGGCGCCCTTCCGCCTCTCGCAACTGCTTCTTCCGCCGATGCGCTCGGCGCGTTGGGGACGCATTGTCAATATCTCCTCGCGCGGAGGCCGCTCTCCCGCCGGCGTCGCTGGTGCGCACTACGTTGCCACGAAGTCCGGCCTGCTTGGTCTCACCCGCGCCTTCGCGAAGGAGCTGGCGGCGGACGGGATCACGGTGAACGCTGTAGCGCCGGGCCGAATCGAGACGCCGATGACCGCCGGCTCCCCGCCCGAGGTGATCGCCGCCGCCGTCGCGACCATCCCCGTCGGACGGATCGGCATACCGGACGACATTGCCGCGCTCGTGTCCTACCTCGCGAGCGAGGGGGCGGGCTTCGTGACCGGCGCGACCTTCGACATCAACGGGGGAACCCTGATGATCTGAACATCCTGCCGAACAGACCGGCCCAGGCGTCCCGCGATGTTCGCGGCATGCCTAGTTGTCAGTCCGCCTTCTCTAAAGCCGTCTGGACGTTGCCAGCACCAATCGCATAAGGGCGCAGCACGTAAACAAGGCTCCTTACCTTCGTAAGAGCAAGAGCTGGGTGTGGCACAATCTCGTCGACGGCGTGACGGGTATAAATAAGCGCTGAGCCAGGACCCCGGCTAGCACCCGAGCGACAGCTATGAGGTCGTGAATGAGTAGCGCAAGGATGGGTCGTCGTCGGTGGAGATCGGGACCCGCCCATTTACCACTCTCACGAGCAAGAGCAGCTCTTTGCGGGAACATTCGAGCAGGGGGCCAGTTGAGCGCTGAGGTAAGGCCAAAGTCGTTTGAGCTGACGGAGGCAGACAACGGCGCAGGCGAGGGTAGTGCGGTCAAGGTGGAGGTCAGCACGAAGCTCGTAACGGACCGTCAGACGTCGGAATCGGGCGAGACAGGCGAAGGTGCGCTCGACCACCCACCTGTGGCGGCCGAGGTGGGTTCTGCTCTCGATTCCCCATCGCGCGATGCGCGAGGTGATGCCGCGGGCGCGACGCCTCGGCGGCAACGCCGATGGTCATGCCCTTGTCGGCGTGAAGCTTCGTGGCTCTGCGGCGGGGGCGCCCCGTATATCTGGCCAGCACGCCCGGCACGGCATCGAGCTTGGGTGTGAGCATGCGGCTGTTGTGACGGTTGGCGCCGCTCAACATCAGGCCGAGCGGCGCGCCGTGGGCGTCCGTGAGGAGGTGGCGCTTCGTGCCCGGTTTGCCCCGGTCCGTCGGATTCGGCCCGACCGCCTCGGCCCCGTTTCGTGGCCAGGCTGGCGCTGTCGATCGCCGCTCGGCGCCAGTCCAGGGCACCCGCTTGCTGCGGCACTCGTTGCAGGCCTCGAGACCCCGGCCGCATGCTACTCGCCCAGCTGCCACCGGCAGGTCTTGCCGCAGCAGCCCAACTTGGGCGGCACCTCGTGGCACTGAATGCCCCTGCGCTGCACGAACAGGATGCCAGCCAGCGCTGCTCGGGCCGGGGCACGCGGCCGACCACCTTTTGGATTGGGCCTGTCCCGCTTGGCTTGGGCTCGTCTCGCGGCAGCAGCGGCTCGACCACCGCCCAGGGCGCGTCAGGAACGAGGAGCGCCATCTCTCCTCAACGCGTCAGCCCAGGTTTTGTCCTGAACTTGAGAGGACGACGCCGTAGCCCGCGGCTCTTCGGTCGCGATCCTCCGAGACTTTAGCCGGGTGGCCTCGCCCCGCGCAGCCCGTTCAGCACAAAGGCAGAAAAGATTTCGCCGATCTGCCGGCCGGTGAGAGGCCCGTCCGGCGAGTACCAGCGGGCAATGTGGTTGATCGCACCCATGAAGAAGGCAACGACAAGTTTCGGGTCTCCCGGGACGATCGCCTCTGTTTCCATAGCCGCCTGCACCATGTCCCGCAGCGCCCGGTCGGCCTCGCGCATGCGCCTTCGGATCGGCTCGGCATGCTCGGGCGGCAGGGCCGTCACAGGTTCGGCCAGCACGGCGTAGGAGCCGAGCTCGCTCGTCACGAGGTCGATGTAGTGGACGATGTAGAGCCGCAGCCGCTCCAGCGGGTCCTCGCTGGCGGCGAAGGCCACTTTCCGCGCCTCCGCCCTGCGCCGCGACCCCCGCGGCTTTGCCCCGATCACGGCGCGGCGCTTCGCGGCCGGCGTCGCGATCAGCGCGGCCGACTACCTCGATGCGCTGCGTCTCCGCCGCGAGCTCACGGCCGCACTTGACGGCGTCATGCAGGGGGCGGACCTCCTCCTCACCGCCATCTCGCTGGACGTCGCGCCCGTTGCGGCCGTAGGCGCCGAACCCACCGCCTGGCCGCTGCAGGCCAGCCCCTTCAACGTCACCGGCCACCCCGCGATGAGCGTACCAGCCGGCTTCGGCCGGGGCGGGATGCCGCTTGCCGTGCAGATCGTCGGTCGTCCCTTCGACGAGGAGACGGTGCTTCGGGCCGGCCACGTCCTGGAACGCGCCTTTGCCCGCGACGAAACAAAAGAGAAGAACGAGGAGACCTCCGCATGACCACCCGCGTCATCCATGCTGCCGTGCTGGCAACAGCCCTGCTCTGCGCGCCGGCCAGGGCTCAGGAGCCTAGAAGCGTCCTGCGGGTCGTCCCGCAGGCCGACGTGGCCGTGACCGACCCCGTCTTCGGCACGGCCTGGATCTCGACCATTCACGGCACGATGGTCTGGGAATCCCTCTTCGCCTGGGATTCGAATATGCAGCCCCGGCCGCAAATGGTCTCGGACTGGGGCGTGTCGGAGGACGGGCTGCGCTGGCACTTCACCCTTCGCGAAGGCCTGCACTTCCACGACGGCTCGCCCGTCACGACCGCCGATGTCATCGCCTCCCTCCGCCGCTGGATGACGATCGACGCGACGGCCACCCGCATCGGCGCCGTGACCACGGGGATGACTGCGGTGGACGATCGCCGCTTCGAGTGGACGCTGAGGGAACCCTTCCCGGCGATGGTCTCCATCCTCGCCGCGGCGCCGTCGCGCTTCGCCGCGATCATGCGCGCGGCTGACATCCCGGAACGCGGCCGCCCCGCGACCACCCTCATCGGCTCCGGACCTTTCCGCTTCAATGCCGCCGCACGCGTCAGTGGCGACCGCGTGGTCTACGACCGCAATCCCGACTACGTGCCCCGAGCCGAGCCGCCGGACGGCCTCGCCGGCGGCCGGGTGGTGAGGGTGGATCGCGTGGAGTTCCGCATCCTCCCCGATCCCGCCACTGCCGCCGCGGCCCTTCAGGCCGGCGAGGTGGACTTCATCGAGCGCCCCTCCCTCGACCTCCTCCCCGTCCTGTCGCGCAACCGCGCTATCCGGGTGACGCGCCTCACCGACCTCGCGGGCCAGGCGATGCTGCGCCCCAACACCCTGCACCCACCTTTCAACGACGTCCGAGCCCGGGCGGCGCTGGCCTACATCGTGGACCAGGCGGAGACGTTGGCCGCCGGCTACGGCGACGAGACCTACTGGAGCCGCTGCAACGCCTTCTTCGTCTGCGGATCGCCGAACGGCACCCAGGCCGGGGCCGAAAGCTTCGGCCGCGACCTTGCCCGCGCCCGCCAGCTCCTGGCCGAGGCCGGCTATCGCGGCGAGCGGATCGTCTTCCCGACCACGACCGAGATCCCCTTCTTCGGCCGCATGGCGGAGGTGACGGCCTCGGCGATGCGTCAGGCCGGCATGAACGTCGACCTGCAATGGATGGACTGGCCCAGCGTGATCACCCGTACCTCCAGCCAGGCTTTGCCGGAGCAGGGCGGATGGAACATCTACGTCACCGGTGCACCCGGTCCGCTGATGTGGAGCCCGATGACGAACATCGGCGTGAACACCGCCTGCGACCGAAGCAACTTCGCTGGCTGGCCCTGCGACGAGGCCGCCGAGGTCCTGCGGCGCGCGTACATCAACGCCTCCGACGCCGACCGGCCAGCCTTGCTGGAGCGCCTGCACCGGCGTCTCGCGGAGGTCCATCCGTACCGCCTGCTCGGCCAGTCCTTCACGATGGTCGCCTACCGCACCAGCCTCTCGGGCGTGCTGCCCTCGCCTGTGCCCGTATTCTGGAACATCGAGAAGCGCTGAGGGGATTGACGGATGCTATATCCTTAGCAAGGAGCCAATCGGGCATCAGTCGCATAAGCGCGCAGTACGTCAAATTGGCAGCTGTCGTCTCAACGACGGCCTCATATTACAGCCTGAGACGGGCCGAGGCGTTGAGCCTCATCCGCTGTCCTGTTTCGCGGAGCAGTGAATGGCTTCTCGTGACGCGTGCGCGGCCTCGCGCCTGACGCAGGCGACCCGGTCGGACCTTTCCCGGCTCAGGGGGGCGTTCCGGCATGCCTGAGGATGCCCGGCCTGTTCAGCCACTGCTCGTGCCCGCGACCGGCAAGGAGGTGGCCGAGGTACTCGTCTATGCCGTTCGGGCCCTATTGGTTCTCGTCACCGCTGTCGAAACTGCGGCATTGCCACTCGTGCACCGTCGAGAAGACTGCGAACAGCGATCTCAATGAGAGGCTCGATGGAAGGCAGCGATGGGATCTCGTACACCCATTTGCGGATGCCGTAGTACTGGATCTTCTCGACAACCCCTTTGGCCAATTCCACCTCCACGTCGTGGAGTGGGGCTTCTCCCGGGCTTGGCTCTCCGGCATAGGCGCGCAGATTTGACGCGATCGGGATGTACACCCGCTCCCGCATCAAGCGGAAATAGGTCGTCATATCCCAACCGCGCAGTGCGAAGAACAGCGAAAGCCTGACGCGGTCCCGCTTCAGGTGCACGCGCGCGAAGTCGTTGTGAAAGGCCATAAGCCGCGCGGCCACGTCCAGCCCCGGATCGGTCAGCATCTCCTCCCAGAGCGGATTCCAGTTGGCAAGGAAGGTATCCTCGAAGACGCGCTGGATCAGTGCTTCCTTGCTGGCGAAGTACCTGTAGAGCAGCGGCTGCGCGACGCCCAGGCGCGCGGCCAGCGTCTTCGTGTCGCCGGAAAAGCCGACCTCGGCGAAGAACGCGATGGCCTCATCCAGGAAGTGCCGCTCGCGCTCCTCCTTCTGCAGCCGCTGCCGAGGGGCCGGCTCGGCGGCCGCCCTGGATGGCGCTGCCCTGCCGGCCTTCCTTCGGATGGGTGTTGACGGCGAACGCATCAAGTTATAATCCTATCACCAATGAAGACGGGGGAGCGACGGGCATGCGCATCGGTAAGATCGAACACTACAACATCCGGACCGAGAAGCTGGCCGACACCGTGCGCTTCTACACCGAGGTTCTCGGCTTCCGGAACGGTCCGCGCCCCGGCAACCCGCCCGCCCACACCGGCGCCTGGCTGTTCAACGAGGAGGGCACGCCGGTGGTGCACGTCACGGCGTTTAGCCGCGACGATCCAGAGCGGATGAAGTGGGTTAACGAATACCTCGGCCACCGGGATCTCGACTCCCTGCATGGCAGCGGCTCGATCGATCATGTCGCCTTCTCCGGCCAGGGCTACGACGAGATGGTGGCCCGCTGCCGCGCGCTGGACGTCCCGGCGCGGGAACGTCTGGTGAAGGCGCTGAACCTACGCCAGATCTTCGTCACCGACCCGAACGGCATCTCCATCGAACTGAACTACTACGGCGATTGAGGGACAGCGCAGCATGGACACCCTCCCGCCCCTGGCACGTCCGCCCCGTGCCGCCCCCGTGCCGCGGGGTCCCGACTGTGCCTCGGCGCGGGCGGCTATGCTGGAGGCGGCGCGCGGCATGGCCCCTGCCCTGCGCGCCCGCGCGCCGGAGGCCGAGGCGCTGGGCCGCATTCCCGACGAAACGGTCGCCGATTTCCACGAGGCCGGCTTCTTCCGCATCCTCCAGCCCTACGCGGTGGGCGGGTACGAGTTCTCTCCCTCCATGTATCTTGACCTCTGCGGGGAGATCGCGCGGTCCTGCGCCTCCTCCTCCTGGGTGCTGGCGAACCTCGCGGCCCATCACCTTTTCATGGCGTTGTGGGAGCCGCGCGCGCAGGAGGAGGTCTGGGGGCCGTCTCCGGATACGCTGATCGGCTCCTCCTATATCTTTACCGCCGGCCGGGCGGAGCGCGTGCCGGGCGGCTGGCGCCTGTCAGGACGCTGGCCCTTCTCGTCCGGCATCGATCCCTGCCAGTGGACCGTCGTGGGTGCTTCCTGCCCCACCGGGGAGGGCGAGGCGCGCGAGAACCGTTACTTCCTCCTCCCGCGCGAGGATTACGAGATCCTCGACACCTGGCACGTCGTCGGCCTGCGCGGCACGGGCAGCAAGGATTTGGAAATCCGAGACGCCTTCGTGCCGGACCACCGTACCCTGTCCTTCGCGCAGGCGACCGACGGCAAAGCGCCCGGCCTCGCGCTGCATCGCGGGCCGCTCTACCGGCTGCCGATGCAGGCCACCGGTGGCTTCACGCTGATGGCCACGCTCTACGGCTCGGCGCGCGGTGCCGTGGACGATTACGTCGGCGGCCTCCGGGCCAAGGTCGGCCGCGTCGGCGGCAAGGGGCTGTCGGAACTCACCGCCGTCCAGACCCGCATCGCCGAGGCGGAGGCCCAGCTCGACACGGTGGAGATGATCTCCCGCGCGGCCTGGGAGGGAACGATGCGCTCCCTGCGGGAGAACGGGGGCCTCGACCCCCACTACGCCATGCGCCTGAAACGGGATTCCGCCTGGTGCGCGCGGCTCTGCGTCCAGGCCGTGGACACGGTCTTCGCCGGGGCCGGCGGCGGCGGATTGTTCGAGGGCGGGTCGCTCCAGCGGCACTGGCGGGACGTGCACGCCGGCGCCGCGCAGTTCGGCCTGCAATGGGACGTGTGGGCGCCGGCCTATGGCCGCGTCCGTCTGGGCCTGCCGGGAGGGGTGCCCGGAATCCGGATCTGACGCGCCGCCCGCAACAGGCGGGAGTGGGGAGGAAACACATGAACAGACGATCCGTCATGGCCCTGGCGCTGGCCGCGCCAGCGCTCCTTCGTGCGCGCGGCGCGACGGCGCAGGATGACTACCCGCGCCGCTCGGTCCGCATGATCGTGCCCTTCCCGGCTGGGGGCACCTCGGACGTCATCGTTCGCTACATCGCGGGGCACCTGTCGACGGCTCTGGGCCAGCCCTTCGTGGTCGACAACCGCGTCGGCGCCAACGGCACCATCGGCCTCGCCCAGGGGCTTCGGGCGGCACCGGATGGCCATACGCTGATCCAGGTCTCGAACACGAACACGGTCGCGGCCGTCCACATGGTCCGCAACCTGCCCTTCGACCCGCTGCGCGACATGGCGGGCATCGGCTCCATCTACCAGATCCCGACCGCGATCATGGCGGGACCGTCCTTCCCGGCGAACACCTTCGCGGAGCTTCTCGTGCTCGTCCGGGAACACCCGGGCCGCTACAACTTCGCTTATTCTCACGCAACGGGGGCCGTCGTGGGGCACAGCCTGTTGCTGGCCGGGGGTCTCGACATGGCGCCCGTGCCCTATCGCTCCGGCCCGCAGATGATGAACGACTTGCTGGGCGGGCAGATCCCGATCGTCGTCACCGATGTTGGCATCGCCCTGCCTCTGATCCAGTCCCGCAGCATCAAGCTCCTCGCCGTCTCCTCGCCCGAGCGGACGGCGGTCCTGCCCGACGTGCCGACGCTGAAGGAATCCCTGCCCACCCCCATTGAGTTCGTCGGCTGGGGCGGCTTCGTGGCGCCGCTGGCGACGCCGCGGCCGATCGTCGCGCGGCTGAACGCGGAGATGAACCGCATCCTCGCGACCTCGGAGGCCGACGCCTTCCTGCGCAACCTCGGCGCCGAGCGGATGACGGGCACGGCGGAGGGCTTCGATGCCTTCATCCGGCGCGAGGCCCAGCCCTGGGCCGAGGGGTTGCGCGCGGCCCGGATCGAGCCGGAGTGATGACCTTGCACAGACGCACGGCTCTGGTGTTGAGCCTCGCGGCCCCGTCCGTGGTGCGGGCGCAGGGCGCCGGCTATCCCAACCGCCCGGTGCGCATGATCGTGCCCTTCGCCGCGGGCACGACGGCCGACGCCATCCTGCGCATGGTCGCCGCTCCGCTGGGCGCCGCGCTCGGCCAGCCCTTCATCATCGAGAACCGGGGCGGGGCGAACGGCACGGTGGGCCTGTCCCAGGCGCTGCGTGCGCCGCCGGACGGCTACGTGCTGGGCCAGGGCACCAACAGCAACACCGCGGCCGCGCTCTACCTCATGCGCAACCTGCCCTATGACCCGCTGCGGGACCTGGCCATCGTCGGCGGGCTCTACGTCGTCCCGACCGTGCTGATCGTCGCGCCGAGCTTCCCGGCGGACGACGTCGCCGGCTTCCTGACGACCGTGCGCGCTGCGCCCGGTCGCTACGCCTATGGCCACCCGCACGCGACGGGCGCGGCTGCTGGTGCGAGCGTCTCGGCCGTCGCCGGCCTCGACATGACCTCCGTCTCTTACGCCTCCGGGCCGCAGATGCTGAACGACCTGCTGGGCGGCCAGCTTCAGGTCGTCTTCACCGACATCTCCAGCACCCTGCCGCTGCTGCGCGCCGGACGGGTGAAGGTGCTCGCCATCTCCTCCGCCGCCCGGTCGCCCGTCCTGCCGGACGTGCCGACCTTGCGGGAGCTGCTGCCGCGGCCGGTAGAGTTTGTGGGGTGGGGTGGCATGGTGGCGCCGGCCGGCACACCGCGGCCGGTCCTGCTGCGCCTCAACGAGGAGGTGAACCGCATCCTGGCAACGCCCGAGCTCGCCGCCTTCCTGCGGGGCATCGGCGCGGAGAGCCTGGCCGGCCCGCCCCAGGCCTTCGAGGGCCTCATGCGCCAGCAGATCCCGCTCTGGGCCGAGGCGCTGCGCGCTGCCCGTGTCGAGCCGGAGTGAGACGGTTCACGCAGGGCTGCGGACGATCGGCCTGGCACCGGGCCGACAGGAAAGCGGCCGTGGAGATGCCTGCCCCGCCGCTCTAGGCGGCCCGGTCGAGGTACTGCCCTCGCAGGAAGATCAGGGGGGCTCGCTCGTCGTGTCGGAACCGCTCCACCCGGCCGGTGAACAGCAGGTGATCGCCCCCCTCAGCCTGGGCGGTGTTGGCGCACTCGAACACGGCGGCGCAGCCGTCCAGCAACGGCGCGCCGCCGAGACCTGATGACCAGACCACGCCGTCGAACTTGTCGGGCATCGGCGTGGCGAAACGGGCGCAGAGGTCGCGCTGGTCGTCGGCCAGGACATGGATCGCGAAATGGGTCGCGCGCTGGAAGCGCGCCAGGCTGGGAGAGCGCGAGAGCAGGCTCCAGATCACGAGCGGTGGGTCGAGCGAGAGGGATGCGAAGGAGTTGATCGTGAGGCCGCAGGGCGCACCGCGCCCCGCGGCGGTGACGATCGCGACGCCCGTGGCGAAGCAGCCGAGGGCGCGGCGCAGGGCGCGCGGGTCGGCGGCGTGCGGGGGTTCGGTCATCGCGGCATCCTCCGCGCCGATCGGGGACGGCGCGGGGTACAGGCTGCCGGCCTGAGCAGAAAGGGTCAAGATAATTTATATTATTATCACTAGCTCGGCGCTGGTGCGTCGGGTGGCGCTTCTCCCAGCAGATCCAGGACATGCTCGGCGGTGGTGCCGATGTGGTGTCGAAGCTCCTCCATCGTCGCAGGTCGTCGCGCCAAGGTGCCGTCCGCCAGGGCCTCATGCACCCGCAGCGCCAGCGCCCAGTTCGGCGCCGCGCTGCCCATCAGCCGGCGATACCGGGTCTTCTGTACGTAGAGATCGTCGCAGAACCGGAGAAGCGAGGGCAGCGGACACGCCCCGATGAGAGCACGGTGAAAGCGATGATGCCGGCTCTCATAACGGTCCAGCCATTCCGTACTGCCGGGTTCGTGCTGCTCGATGGCGTGGCGCAGCAGGGAGAGGGAGGCGACGATCTCCTCTTCCCAAGCCGGGCCGCCCTCGGCCATGGCGAGGCGGAGCGCCTCCGGCTCCACGAACTGCCGGGACCGGGTGATGTCCAGCAGGTGCGCGCGGGTGACGGGCGGCACGGAGAAGCCGCGCTGCCCTTCCAGCACCACCAACCCTTCCGCGACCAGCCGGTTCAGGGCCTCCCGCAGTGGCGTGGCGCCCAGGCCGTAATGCGCGACGAGGTCCCTCAGACGTAGTCGGGCGGCAGGGGGCAGGTCGCCGACGACGATGTCGCGCCGCAGCCGCTGGGCGGCCGCCTCGGCCAGGGTGGCAGCGTCAAGATATTCGATCATCGGGAAAAATTATATTCCTACTTGGCCATTCGGACCACCCATCGTAGCCTTGGTGCATGGAAACGCCCGACAAGACACATGACCCCGGCCTGCGCTCCTGGGTGCCCTCGGCCCATGACGGCGCCACCGATTTCCCGATTCAGAACCTGCCTCTCGGCATCTTCTCCTCGGGTGGCCGGGCCCCGAGGGGCGGGGTCGCGATCGGCGACCAGATCCTCGATCTCCGCGCCGCAATTGAGGCCGGCCACCTGCGCGGGGAAGCGGCCGAGGCCGCGACCGGCCCCACTCTGAATCCTCTTATGGCCATGGGGCGCCCTGCGTCCGCCGCCCTCCGGGCCGACCTGTCCGCCCTCTTGCAGGACGGCTCGCCGGCCGCAAACGGGGGCGAGCGTCTGCTCGTGCCCATAGCCTCAGCGACTATGCACCTGCCCGCGGCGGTCGGGAACTTCACGGACTTCATGGTTTCCTACGACCACTGCCACCGGCTGGGCGTGCGGCGAAACCCGGCGGCGCCGCTGCCGCCCGCCTTCTGGCACCTTCCCGTCGCCTATCATTCCCGCGCCAGCACGGTCCGCGTGAGCGGGGAGGCCGTGCGCCGCCCCAACGGGCAGTGGGCGCGGGAGGATGGCGAGGTCCGCTTCGGCCCGTCCGAGGCGCTGGACTACGAGCTCGAGATGGCGATCTGGATCGCCGGGGAGAACCCCGTCGGCACGCCCGTGCCCATGTCCGCCGCGCCGGGACGCATCTTCGGCTACGGGCTGCTGAACGACTGGTCCGCCCGCGACATCCAGCGCTGGGAGATGCCGCCGCTCGGCCCCTTCCTGGCGAAGAGCCTGTCCACCACCGTGTCCCCCTGGATCGTCACCGCCGACGCGCTGACCCCCTTCATGGCGCCGGCCCGTGCCCGGGCAGAGGGGGAGCCGGCATTGCTGCCCCATTTGGACTCGGCTGAGAATCGGGCGCGGGGCGGGCTGTCCGTCGCGATGGAGGTCGCCCTGCTGACGCCACGCATGCGCGCGGCCGACATCGCGCCGCAGCGGATCACGGCCACTGACTTCGCGACCATGTGCTGGACGCCAGCGCAGATGGTGACGCACCACGCCTCCAACGGCTGCTCCCTGCTGCCCGGCGACCTGCTGGGAAGCGGCACCTGCTCGGGGCCGGCGGACGGCGCGGAAGCTTGCATCGCCGAGTTGCTGCTGCGCGGCCCCATCCAGCTCCCCTCGGGCGAGACGCGCCGCTTCCTGGAGGACGGGGACGAGGTGATCTTCACCGCCCGCGCGCGGGCGCCGGGTGCCGTCCCGATCGGCTTCGGGGAGTGCCGCGCCGTCGTGCAGCCGGCGCTCCCCTGGCCGACCGCGTGACGCGCGCCTCGCAAGGAGACGGGAAGAGAGAGCATGGCCAGGCGCATCATCGACATCTCGGTCGCGCTGCGATCCGGGATCGCCTCGGACCCGCCCGGGGCGGAGCCGCGCATCCAATACATGAACCACCACGACACGGCCCCGAAGATGGCCGAGTACATGGGCATCCCCGTCTCCGCCCTGCCGGAGGGGGAGTACTGCGCGGCGGAGCGCGTCGATCTCTCCACCCACAACGGCACGCATTTGGACGCGCCCTATCACTTCTTTTCCCGCATGGACGAGGCGATGGTCCCTGGCGGCCGCCCCTCGACCCGCATCGACGAGGTGCCGCTGGAGTGGTGCTTCCAGCCCGGCGTGCGGCTCGACTTCCGCCACATGGAGGACGGCTATGTCGCGACGCCCGGCGACGTTGAGGCGGAGCTGAAGCGCATCGGCCACGAGATCCGGCCCCTGGACATCGTGGTGGTCAACACCCGCGCCGGCAGCCGCTACGGGCAGGACGACTACATCCACGCGGGCTGCGGTATGGGCAAAGCCGCGACGCTCTGGCTGCTGGAGCGCGGCGTGCGGCTGGTCGGCACCGATGGTTGGTCCTGGGACGCGCCCTTCTCCCACACGAAGCGCAAGGTGGCCGAGACCGGCGACGCCTCCCTCATCTGGGAAGGCCACCGCGCCGGCCGGGAGATCGGCTACTGCCACATGGAGAAGCTCAGCAACTTGGAGGCGCTGCCGGATCACGGCTTCACCGTGATCTGCTTTCCCGTGAAGATCGAGCGCGCCTCCGCCGGCTGGACGCGGGCGGTCGCGGTGATCGAGGGATGACGCAGGTGCGCCGCCTAGCCCTCGGCGCGGCCCTCGCGCTCGTCGCGAACGCCGCACAGTCCTTCCCGGACCGGCCGATGACGATGGTGCTGCCCTACGCGCCCGGCTCCGGCGCCGACGCCTTCTCCCGCGCCATCGGGGAGCACTTCGCCCGCGTGCTCGGCCAGCCCGTCGTGCACCTGAACCGGGATGGCGGCTCGGGCGTGGTCGGCATGCGGTCGGTCGCCACCAGCCCGCCGGACGGCCATACCTTCGGCCTCACGCCGATGACGGCCATCGTCGTACAGCCCCACATGGTCCGCAACACCGGCACCACGCCGGACAACTTCGCGCCGATCTGCGGCACCAACGAGAACGTCCTCTCCGTGGTCGTCCGGGCCGACAGCCCCATCCGCACGCTGCCCGAACTCGTGGCAGAGGGCCGGCGCCGCGCGCTGACCTTCGGCTCGGCGGGCCCGAACTCCCTTCCGCAGCTGGCGGTCTGGCGGGTGCAGCGCGCGACCGGGGTGGACTTCACCCATGTCCCCTTCCGCGGCGATCCGCCGCACCTGACGGAGCTGATGGCCGGACGGCTGGACTTCTCCGCCTCGGTCGTCTCCTCGGCCTCCGAGTTCATCAACGCCGGCCGACTGCGCCTCCTCGCCGTCTTCTCCGAGGGACGGGCGGGCGATTATCCGGATGTCCCGACGGCACGGGAGCAGGGAGTCGACGCCCTCCAGTTCTCCCAGGTCGGCCTCTATGCGCCCGCGGGCACGCCGGAGCCCGTGCTGGACCGGCTGGAGGCGGCCTGTCGCTCCGGCCTGGAGGATTCAACGGTCCGCCGCGTCGCCGCCGGCACGCGCGTGGTCGTCCGCTACATGAGCCGCGCCGATTTCACCCGGATGATCCGCAGCGAGTACCTCGCGTACGGCCCCATCCTGCGCGAGTTGGGTGTGCAGCCGGAATAGGCGGTCACGGTGGCCAGAAACGCCGCCCTGCCCGCAGGCGCCGAATAGCAGAAGGCAGACCGTAACGAGGCAGCCCGGACCGTCGGTACTCGGTTCCGTCAGGGTCATTTCTCAGCGAAACTCAAAACTCAAGGCCCTCCTCCGACGCGCCGCCGTCCGTGACCGCGACGCCCTCTGGACCACCATCGGCCGCCTCCTCGACCTCTTCACCCCCTCCGAGTGCGCCCGCTACCTCGCTCACTACGGCTACACACGGTCAGAGTGAATCGGCTCTAATCCGCTTCGGCAGATGGCATCACTGTCCCGCTGCACTCTCCGAAGCCGATGGATGCGGCGCCCTCTCCCCGACACCAAGCGGAGAGCACCATTTCGTCGCCATCCTCCAAGAAGGTCCGGGTCTCATTGCCAGGAAGGGGCAGCGGAACCTTGCCGCCCTCGCTCGCCTCCAGAAGGCAGCCACGTGTACCCGGCTCGAAACCGGAAATGGTGCCGCTGCCCAGCACATCGCCGGGCAGCAGGTTGCAGCCGTTGCTCGTATGATGCGCAAGCATCTGCGCGAAGGTCCAGTAGAGCCAGCGCGCATTGCCTCGTCCGACAACGGTGGGCGCGGCGCCGTGTTCTCGCATGGACGGGCTGCTGATCGTGGCGGAAACGGCGATGTCCAGCCCGCCCGCCGCCTCGTTCGCCGGATCGGACAGGTGCGGCAGCGGTGGCGGCTCCTCCGTGCCCTGGCGCGGCCGGGCCGGCACGCGGAAAGGCGCCAGCGCTTCGAGGGTAACGATCCAGGGGGAGAGGCTGGTGAGGAAGCTCTTGCCGAGGAAGGGTCCCAGAGGCTGGTACTCAAAGCGCTGCACGTCGCGCGCGGACCAATCGTTCATCAGGCACAGTCCGAAAAGGTGCGATTCCGCCCGGGACAGTGGAATCCGCTCACCCAGCGCGTTGCCGGGGCCGACGATCGCCGCGAGCTCGCACTCGTAGTCCAGGCGCCGGGTCGGGACGAAGACGGGCGGCTCCCCCGGCGCCGCCTGCACCTGCCCCATCGGCCGGACGCAGGGTGTGCCCGAGACCCGCAGGGAGGAGGGGCGACCGTGATAGGCCACGGGCATCCACCGGAAGTTCGCGTTCACCGAGGCGTCGTTGCGCATGACGCGCCCGGCGTTCATCGCGTGTTCCAGGGAGCAGAAGAAGTCGGAGTAGTTCTCCGGCCGCACGGGCAGCGCCACCTCGGCCTCAGCCATCGGGATCAGCGCCTCCGCCAGCCTCGGCCGCTCGGCCCTCTCGGCCAGAAGGGCAGAAAGCGCCCCCCGCAGCGCCGACCAGTGCGACGGGCCGAGAGCGAGAAGGGGATTCAGCACGGGCCCGGCGCAGGCGGCCGCGGCCTCTGCCGCCAGGCCGTTGAAGGCGCCTAGCGCCGACCAGGCCGGCAGGTCCACGATACGGTCGCCGATGGCCACGCCGCCGCGAAAGACGTCGTTGCCGCCCCGCCGGCGGAACACGCCGAAGGGCAGGTTCTGGATCGGGAAGGGGCTGGAGGGGTCCGTCGGCACCCAGCTCCGCAGGGAGGGATCGTGCGTGGCGTTGAGGGTATTCACTCCGGCTGGATCCCAATCGAGGTGGCGAGTTCGCGGAAGTCCCGGACCTCGCGCTGCATGAGGTCGCGGAAGCCTTCCGGCCCCATGCCCACCGGCTCGGCGCCGAGCGCCGCCAGGCGCTGCCGCATCGCCGGCTCCCCCATGACGCGGGTGGACAGCTCCGCGATGCGGGCGGTCAGCGCCGCCGGCATCCCGGCCGGTCCCTCCAGCCCGATCCAGGTGTCGGAGCGGAAGCTCGGATAGCCCGTCTCGGCGAAGGTCGGCACGTCGGGAAGGAAGCTGCTGCGCTGCGGGCTGCCGATGGCGATCGCCCGCACCGCGCCGGACTGGATATGCGGCAGCGCCGAGTTCACCGCCGAGACGCCGATCGGCACGTCGCCGGCGACCACGGCGGTGATGCTTTCGTTGGAGCTGCGATACGGGATATGCCGCAGTCGGATGCCGGTCGCGCGCTCGATCTGGCTGGCGAAGAAGTGCACCGTCGTGCCGATACCGGAGGATGCGTAGGCCATGTCCTCCGGTGGCCGGCTCCGGACCAGCTCCAGGAAGCCGGGAAGGTCCCGCACCGCCACGCTGTTGTGGACCAGCAGGACGTTGGGCGAGGTGACGAAGAGCGTGATCGGATCCAGGTCCCGCAGCACGTCGATCGGTAGGTTCTTCATCATCGCCGGCAGGATGGTCATGGTGCCCGGCGCGACGAGCAACGTGTGCCCGTCCGGGGCGGCGCGCGCGACCTGGGAGGCGGCGACGACGCCGCTGGCACCCGGCCGGTTCTCCACCACGAAGGGCTGGCCGACGATCGGGCGCAGCGCGTCGCCCAGCAGGCGGGCGGCGACGTCGGCCACGCCTCCCGGCGCGAAGCCGACCAGCAGCCGCACCGGACGGTCCGGCCAGGACGGCGCCTGGGCACGCGCGCCGCGCGCAAAGATAGCCGCGCCGGCCGTGCCGAGCAGGCCACGCCGCGTGGGCGCCAAGACAGTATTTTTCTTCATTCGTTCCCTCCCTGATCGTCTATTCGAGACGGATGCCCGAGGCGGCGATGACGCCGGCCCAGCGCGCTGCGTCCTCCCGCAGGAACTCGGCGAAGGCGGCCACGGGCTGCACCATGGGTGCGGCCAGGAAGCCCTCGGTGATCCGTGCGGCGACGTCGGGCGCCTGCATGGCGCGACCGATGGCCCCGTTCAGCCTTTCCACGATCGGGGCCGGCGTCCTGGCAGGCGCCACGATCGCGTACCAGGCGCGGACGACGACCTCCGGATAACGTTCCGCGATCGCCGGCGTGTCGGGCAGGGCGGGGTGTCGCTCCGTGCCGGTCACGGCCAGGGCACGCACCCGCCCGTCGCGTTGCAGGTTCACAGAGGTGGCGATGCTGGTGATCATCGCGTCGATGTGCCCGGCCGCTACGTCGCTAGCGGCTGCGGCCGCACCGCGATAGGCAACATGCGTCAGCACGATGCCCGTGGCCCGCTGGAGCATGAGCATCGCGAGATGCCCCGTGCTCCCCTCCCCCCAGGATCCGAGCCGGAGACCGCCAGGGCGGGCGCGGGCGAGCGCGAGGAACTCATCGAAGCTGCGGGCGGGCACGCCCGAATGAACGATCAGCGCGAAGCTCTGGATCGCAAGCGGTGCGACGCCGACGAGCTCTCGCTGCGGGTCGTAGCCGATGTTGGGGTTCAGGCGCGGGTTGATGGACCAGGTGTCAGCCAGCGCCACGCCGAGGGAATAGCCATCGGCCGGGGCGCGCACCACCGCCTCGGTGCCGATCATGCCGTTGGCGCCGGCGCGGTTCTCCACCACCACTGGCTGGCCCCATTCCTGGTGCAGCTTCTCCGCGACCAGCCGCGGAGCGGCGTCCGTGATCACCCCGGGCGGGAAGGGAACGATGATTCGGATGGGGCGGGTCGGGTAGCCGGCGGCTTCCTGCTGCGCCAAGGCTCCGTGGGCAGCCGTCCCGGCCAGCGCGGCGCAGAGCAGGCCGCGGCGGGCGATCCTTGAGGTCATTCGGCGTCTCCTCCCTGGCGCTCCGCGCGCAGCGCCGCGGTCGCCTCCTCATCCACCGACAGGTCGTCGCAGAGGATGACGGCATAGGCCTCGCGCGCCTGCCCCACGGTCACGTAGCCCTGGACGACGTCGTCCCGGACGCGCTCAGGCTCGCGCGCCTCCGGCGGGCCGTAGCCGCCGCCGCCGCCCGAGACGATCCGCAGCCGGTCGCCGGGATGCAGCTCGTAGATTCCCTTCCAGGCCCGAAGGACGCTCCCATCGGTGGCGCGCCGGATCTCCACGAAGCAGGTTGCCGCCGCGTGGCCCCCGGCCAGGCCCCAGGGCGGACAGCCACCCCGCTCGAACTTCAGGCTCACCTTCGCCGGGGCAAGCACCTCGTAAAGCTTCTCCACCCCCAGCCCGCCGCGGCGGCGCCCGGGCCCGCCGGAATCCGGCCGCAACGCCTTGCCCTCCAGCCGGAAGGGGTAGAGCGCCTCCTGCATCTCCACCGGGATGTCGGGCACGTCGCCATGGGCGTTGGACCGGAGCGGGAAGGCCCCGTCCTCGGTCGCGGAGGCGCCCCAGCCGCCGGTCGCGGTGTCGAGGTTGGTGAAGAGGGCGCCGCTCTCCGGCAGGCGGCCGAACAGCGTGTGGACGCCGTAGGTGCCGTGATGCGCGGCGCGGGCACGGTCGGGCAGCGCCTCCCCCAAAGCCCGGAGGATCGTGTCCACCACGGTCGGGATGGTGTTGCCGGACCCGCCGATCGGTGCGTCCGCCCGCGCGGTGAGGAAGGTGCCATCCGGCGCCACCACATCAAGCCGGTCGAAGTCACCGCTGTTCACCGGCTCCTCCGGCGTCAGCAGGTATTTCGCCGCGATGCGTGCCGCGGCGACGGCACCGCCATTGCGCCCGGCGTTGGAGGGGCCAGGCATCTGCGCGCCGAGGCCGCTCAGGTCCACCGTCAGCCGCTCGCCGTCCGAGTGGACGGCGACCTTCACCGGCACGGGGCCCCCGCCCTCCCCGTCGAGGAAGGATTCCGCGTGATAGGTGCCGGCCGGCATGGCGCGGATCACGCCGCCGGCCGCGGCGGCGGCCTGGCGGCGCATGGCCTCGGTCGCCGCGCGCAGCGTGGTCGCGCCCCGCCGCCGCACGATGTCCAGCACGAGGTCGCGGCCCATGAGGCAGCCGCCGAGCTGCGCCTCCAGGTCGCCCAGTAACAGCCGGGGAAAGCGGGTGTTCGCCGCCAGCAGCCGGAGCATCCCCTCCACCCGCACCCCGCGGTCGAGCAGCTTGAGGCTCGGGATCTGCAACCCCTCCTGCCACACGTCGGTGGTGGAGGTGCCGGTGGAGGAACCGGGGGCGGAGCCTCCCACATCGATCCAGTGCACGAGCACGGCGAAGAAGCCGAGCAGCGGCCCGTCCGCTTCCCCGCCCTCCCGCACCGGGGTGTGCAGGACGACGTTGTTCAGGTGCTGGCCAAGCGTCGCCGGGTTGTTCGTCATCACCGCGTCGCCGTGGCGCAACGTCTCGGCGCCGAAGACCCCGATCCCCTCCCGCACCGCGGTGCCGAGGGCGTTGGCGACGAAGATCGGCAGGCTGCCGCGGGACTGCGCGATCAGCGCCCCCTCCGGATCCACCAGGCCCACGGCGTAGTCCTTGTATTCCTGCACGAGCGGGCTGAAGGCGGTCCGCTCGATGTTCCGCTCGATCTGGTTCGGGATGGAGAGGATCTCGTGCCGGACGATCTCCAGCTCGATGGGATCGTGGCGGGCCACGGGCAGAGCGTCGTTCACGCGCGGGCCTCCCCGGCGGGCGCGACGCGGATCGCGATCTCGCCCAGCGCTCCCACCACCGCCTCGTCCCCCGGGCCGAGGAGGGTGGTGGAGCTGTATTCCTCGATGATGGCGGGGCCGGTCAGGCGGAAGCCGGCGGGCAGGTCGGGGCGCCACCAGACCGGCGCCTCCACCCAGCCCGCCCCGTCACGCAGGGGGCGGTGCGCGGCGGGGAGGGGATCGGGGCCGCCCGCCGGTGGGGCGAGGGCGGAGAGGTCCGGGCGCGCCGCCGCGGCCTCCGCCACCACCCGCAGCCCGACCACCTCCGGCGCGAAATCCTCGCCGAGGCTGCGGCCGAAGCGGCGGCGATAGACCGCCTCGAAGGCGTCCCGCAGCGCCTCCGTCTCCAGCGCGCCGGCGATGTCCACGAGCACCGCGTGGCGCTGCCCGCGGTAGCGCATCTCCGCTTGGTGCCGGAGCGTAGGGGGAGCGTCGCCGAACTCCCGCACGGCGGCCGCCTTCGCCTCCGCCTCCAGCGCGGCCAGCACCTCCGTCAGGGCTGTCAGCCCTTCGGCCGACAGATCGGCCACGACGCTGCGGGCCACGTCCAGCCGCGCCCCCGCCAGCAGCATGCCGAGGGCGGAGAAGTTCCCGGGCTCCGGTGGCACCACCACGCGCGGGATGCCAAGGCCGCGCGCGAGGTCAGTGCCGAAGATCGGCCCGCCGCCGCCGAAGACGAGCAGGGCGAAGTCGCGCACGTCATGGCCGCGGGCGACGGTGATCTCCTTGATCGCCCCGGCCATGAGCGTGCCGGCGAGGTCGAGGATCCCGCGCGCGACCCGCGCTTCCTCGCCCGCCCCGTAGCCGAGCGGCCGGGCGATCCGATCCCGGATCGCCGCCCCGGCTGCCGCTGCGTCCAGACCCAACCGGCCGCCAAGAAAGCGCTCGCCGCCGATCCGGCCGAGGACGAGGTTCGCGTCCGTCACGGTGGGCTCCGTCCCGCCGCGCCCGAAGGCCACCGGCCCGGGCTCCGACCCAGCGCTGCGCGGGCCGACATGCAGCCGCCCCTGCGGGTCGACCCAGGCGATGGAGCCGCCGCCGGCGCCGACCTCCACGATATCGAGCACGGGGCTGCGGATCGGAAAGCCACGCAGGGGGCCGCCGACCCAGTAGGTGGAGCCGACGGCGAAGCCACCTTCCTCCACCAGCGCGCACTTGGCGGTGGTGCCGCCCATGTCGAAAGCCACGACGCGGTCGAGGCCGAGGGCGCGGGCGTACTCCGCCGCCGCGATCACCCCACCGATCGGCCCGGATTCCACGAGCGAGACGGGCCGCTCCACGGCGGCGGCGAAGGGCATGATGCCGCCATTGGACCCCATCATGGAGAGCGAGCCTCCGAACCCCTCTCCGGCCAGCCGCCGCTCGAAGCCGGCGGCGTAGGCCGCCACCGCGGGGCCGACGAAGGCGTTCGCGGCGGCCGTGGTGCCGCGCTCGTACTCGAACCATTCCCGCGTGAGCGCCGTGCCCGTGGTGATGAAGCGGCCGGGCAAGCGGGCGCGCAGGATGGCGGCCACCTGTTTCTCATGCGCGGGGTTGGCATAGGCGTTGAGCAAGGACACGGCGACCGCCTCCACGCCGGCGCGGTCCAGCACGCTGGCCAGCGCTTCCACGGCCGCCTCGTCCAGCGGCTTGATCACCTCGCCCCGCGCGCTGATCCGTTCCGGCACCTCGAAGCAGAGGGCGCGGGGGATGAGCGGGGGGTCGCGGCGGAAGTTGAGGTCGAAGGGCACGGGCCGGTTGCCGCGGCCGAGTTCCAGCACGTCCCGGAAGCCCTTGGTGGCGACCAGGGCAGCGCGGGCACCGCGGCGTTGCAGGAAGGCGTTGATGACATGGGTCGTGCCGTGACGGAGAGAGGCCATGGCTGCAGGCTCGCCACCCGCCTCGGAGAGCCCTGCCACGACGCCTTCGACCAGGTCGCCATAGGTGGTCAGCGTCTTGCCGAAGCGCAAGCGCCCGCTGGCCGGGTCATAGACCGCGACATCCGTGAAGGTGCCGCCTGTATCAGCTGCGACAAGGTGCTGCACCCTGGCGTTCTCCCCACCGGTCTTGAGAGCCGGCAGACGTAGATTCGGACAGGGGACCGCCGCCGGCCAGCCTTGGATCGGACCGAGCTTCGTGCAGATTCTGCACGAATGGGCTTACCCCTGGGCGCGATGTAGCGCGATCAGCCGCTCCACGACGTGATCGGCGAAGAGCCGGGCGCGCAGCGGCATCTCCCGGTGCGCGAAGAGCACCCACATGGCCGGCGGGTCCCCATCCGCGTAGACAGACCGCAGCGCCGGCAGCAGTTCGACGAGCCGACCCTCTGCCAGGGCCCGCCGCACCAGCGTGTCCGAGAGGCGTGCGATGCCCGTTCCCTCGATGGCCAGTTCCCGCAGCATCGTCCAGCTGTCACAGGAGATGTGAGAGCGGACGGGCTGGGTCGTGATAGTTCCGCCCGCCGCCTCGAAGCTCCATTCGGTCGGCTCGCTGACCGTGTGCGTCAGGCAGAGGTGCCGGACGAGGTCGGCAGGCACGCCCGGCGCCGGATGGCGCGCGAGATAGGCCGGCGAGGCGACGAGGCGCCGCCGGTACTCGTAAAGCCGCCGCCCGACGAGCGAGGCGTCCGGCCGGCGCCCCGCGTGAACGGCGATGTCACAGGCCCCGTCGAGCAGCCGCACCGGCTCCAGCGCGATGGAGACGGAAACACTGACATCAGGATGCCGCAGCGAAAAGGCGGCGATGATAGGCGGCATGTAGCCCGCCGCCGCAAAGTCATTGGTCGCGATCCGGACGAGACCGGAGACACGGCCTTGCGACGCGCCGATCTCCTCGTTCAACCGGTTCCAGTCCGCGACAGTCCCGCGCGCCCAGGCGAAGAGCGCCTGCCCGGCCTCGGTTGCTACAAGGGAACGGGTAGTCCTCAGCAGGAGGCGGGCTCCCATGCGGCTCTCAAGAGCTGCGATCCGGCGGCTTGCCAGGGAGGGCGAGAGCCCGAGCTGCCGGGAGGCGCCTGCGATGCTGCCATGCTCAATGACGGCGACGAACAGTCTCAGCCCGTCGAACTCCATGCTACAAGGTCTCCTGACCGCTCTCTCGCACTACGGCCACCCGACGGCTGGCTCTGCAGACGACGATGCCGACACGGCCCAGCTTCGCCTAATGGACTACGTTAGGGTTTCCGCGTCCCTGCTGACTGCCTGCACGGCGTATCGATAAGCCAGGGCACCATGTCCCGCCCGGCGCTTCGGCCGGATGCCGAACAGCCGGCCACACGCGAAGCCCCTCCGATCAGCCTCGTTGGCGTGGACTTCTGATAGTGCCTCCCCGATTCTCACTGCCTTGCTCAGGAACTCTCCGCTTCGCCTGGCAAAGCCCCGAGGGCCAGCTCGCGGTAGAGGGTTGATCGGCCCATGCCGACCTGTTGTGCCGCCTTGCTGGGCGACAGGCCGCCTCGGATCAGGGTGACGGCAGCCTGGAGCTTCTCCGGGTCGAGGGGTGGTCGCCCCGGCGTCCTACCTCCTGCTCGTGCGGCCGCGATGCCGTCTCTCGTCCTTTCGGCGATTAGGCGCCGCGAGGGCGCTGGGAGAGGAGACGCCCCGGAGACCGGCGCGGCGGTGGCCCCCGACGTCCTGGCGCTCGCCAGCCCGGACTGGTTGTTCCACCACCTCGACGTGACCGGGCCGGTGGAAGACCTCGCCCTGTTCCGCCTCGCGGCCGCCGGACCGGGGGTGATCCCCTGAACCCACGGACGGGCCGGGGAGGAGGAGGACCTGTTCCACCTCCTCGCCGCCCCACCCCGGGGCGAGCGGGTCCTCTCGCTCCAGGGGTGCCGGATCGTCGCCTCCGGGCTCCGGGCGGCGCTGGAGAGGGCGGACGAGCGGGTCCGCGCGGCGGTGAGCCGCCCGGGTGGGCCGGTGCTCTTCGACCTGCACCGGCTCGTCCCGGTGCCGGCCGAGGTGCTGCGCCTCGGGCCGGGGCACCCGGACGCGCTGCGCTGGCTCTGGACGCACTGGGGCACGACCTGGCCCCTGCGGCACGTGGCGCACCGGGTCGAGGCGCGGCGGCCGGGCGGGAAGGGCAGGGGAGGGGACCTGGCCGCCTCCGCCCGTCTGTCGCTCGCCTTCTGGTCGGCGGACTGGACGCCGTGGGCAGCACTCCAGCAGGTGCGCGAGACCTGGCCGGCGCTCTCCCTCACCGTCCGACCCCACTACGACGATGGCTGAGGCGGACGGCGACGGAGACGAGCAGGCCGCCGAGGAGGAGGGGTGGGAGGTCGCCCGCAACGGCACGCCGCCCGGGCGCGAGGCGCTCCACCTCGACCTCCGGGGCTATGCCGGACCGCTCGACCTGCTGCTCGATCTCGTCCGGGCCGGGCGGGTCGACATCGGCGCGATCTCGATCCTCGACCTGGCTGGGCAGTTTCAGACCGCGGTGGAGCGGGCCATCGCGCGGCGGGACGTGCCGCTGTCCCGGCTCGGGGGCTGGCTGGTCGCGGCGGCGAACCTGGCCCTGCTGCGCTCGCGCCTGCTCCTGCCGGCGGACAGCCGAGAGGGCCAGGAAGCCCGACAGGAGGCCGACGCGCTCCGGCGCCAACTCGCGGACCGGGCGGCTGTCGCGGCGCTCTCAGACTGGCTCACGCGGAGACCAACCCTCGGGCGGGAAGTCTTCGCGCGCGGCGCGTCGGACGAGGCGCATGGGGCGGGTGAGGGGAGGGGGGTACCGCCCGTCGCGGACTTAACGACGCTGCTGCGGGTCTGCCTGGAACTGATGCGCCGGCCCGAGCGCGTGCCGGCTTATCAACCCACCCCGCCGGACATTTGGCGCCCGCCAGCGGCCCTCGACCGTATCCGGCGCATGCTGGGGGAACTCGACGCTGCTGGTGAAGCGGGTGCGCTGCCGCTCGAGATCTTTCTCCCGCCATGGGAAGCGATGCGCAGTCCCCTCCAGCGGCGAGCGGCCATCGCCTCCACCCTCGTCGCCGGACTGGAACTCGCGCGCGACGCGGTCACGCACCTCGAGCAGAATGCGCCTTTCGACACGATCACCGTCCAGCGAACCGGATCGGCGCTGCCATCAGTCGCGTGATCTCCATTGCGGCCCGGCTCCGCCCGGCGAGGCCGCTGGGATGGACTGTGCTTGGCACATATCCTCTGACTGCCATCGATGGTCTGATTCCGGTGGTGATCCGGTACACGAGGAAGGGGCGCCGCCCAGGTGCCGCTCCGGAATGTTCGGCCGACGAAGTGCTTTTCATGTCGGCGAAATCGTGATCCGATCCGGCAAGAGTTCTTAGGGACAACGCGTGCATTTACTGCGCTACGCCGGACTGCGCCTGCTTTCGGCCATCCCGACCATCCTGCTGGTCGGGATCGCGGTCTTCCTGATTGTGCGCCTGGTGCCGGGCGACCCGGCCCGAATCCTCCTCGGCGATGCCGCGACGGAGGAGGCGCTGGCCGACCTCCGGGGACAGATGGGCCTGGATCGTTCCATTGTAGAGCAATTCATCATATGGGGCGGTAACGTCCTGCGCGGGGATCTCGGGAACTCGATTGCGAACGGCCACCCGGTGCTGCCGCTGGTGCTGGACCGCTTCGCCGTGTCGTCCTCCATTGTCCTGGTAGCGGTGGGGCTAGCGGCGCTTGTCGCGGTACCCGCGGGGATGCTGGCCGCGTGGCGGCAGGGATCGGCGAGGGATCTGGCGGTTGTAGCGCTGTCGTCGCTGCTGCTGTCGCTTCCCTCGTTCTGGCTCGGGCTGATCCTGCTCCTGGTGTTCGGACTGGAACTTGGATGGTTACCGGTGGTGGGCTATGTGCCGCTGGCCGATGACGCGCGGGGCTGGCTGATCGGGCTGATCCTGCCGATCGCGACCCTCGCGCTGGTCGAGGTGGGCGTCATCGCTCGCATGGCGCGATCCGCGACGATTGAGGTGCGGCGGCTGGAATATATCGCGCACGCCCGCGCGAAGGGCCTGCGAGAATCGACGGTGCTGTGGGTCCACGCTTTTCCCAACGCCTTCGCGCCGACCTGGACGCTGCTGGGGCTCATTCTCGGGAACCTGCTGGGTGGAATCGCGGTGGTCGAGACCGTCTTCACCATTCCCGGCCTTGGGCGATTACTGGTGGATGCCATCTATGCGCGGGACTATCCGGTCGTGCAGGGCTGCCTGCTCTTCATTGCGCTCGTCTACGTCGTGGTCAATGCACTGGTGGATCTGGCCTATCCGCTCCTCGATCCGCGGGTAACGGCGGAGTGAGGCTGGCGCGCGCAAACCTCTACATTGGCGCGGCGCTGGTCGCGCTCATCGTCGGCGCTGGGCTGCTGGGGCTGTTCTGGACGCCCTATGATCCGCTCGGCGTCAGCATCCGGGCGCGCTTCTTGCCGCCCGGGGCGGCTCACTGGCTGGGAACGGATGAGTTCGGGCGGGACGTGCTGTCGCGGTTGCTCGCCGCCTCGGCGGTGTCGCTGCGAGTTTCGGTGATCACCGTCGCCTTCGCGGTGGCGGCAGGCACCGTGATCGGGCTGGCGGCCGGCTTCTTCCGAGGCTGGGTGGATCGCTTGCTGATGATGGTCAACGACGCACTGCTCGCCTTTCCCGGAACGCTGCTGGCGCTCGGCCTCGTTGCGGTGCTCGGGGCAAATGAAGACGGAATCATCCTGGCCCTCGGCATCGCCTATGCACCGAGCGTCGCGCGGGTGGTCAGAGGCAGCGTGCTAGGGCTGCGAGAGCGGGAGTTCGTGGAGGCATCGCGGGTTCTGGGCAACGGCGAGTGGTTCACCCTGCTTCGCCACGTCCTGCCGAACTGTGCGGCACCGATCATCGTCCTCGCCACTTCCATGCTCGGACTGGTGATGCTGAGCGAGAGCGCGCTGTCCTTCCTCGGCCTCGGCGTGCCGCCGCCGGCGGCGACCTGGGGGAACATGCTGGCGGCCGCTCGGCCCAATCTCGGGACGGCGTCCTGGCTGGGGATCTTTCCGGGCCTGGCGATCGCGGCGGCGTTGCTGGGCTTCAACCTGCTGGGCGACGCGTTGCGCGATTGGCTGGACCCCCGCATGGCCGGGGGCACGTCATGAGCGCACCCCTGCTGGAGATCGATGGCCTGACCGTCTCCTTGCCAGACGGGAGAGCCGTGGTGAAGGACCTGTCCTTCTCGATTGCGCCCGGTGAGGCCGTGGCGCTGGTGGGCGAGAGTGGATCGGGCAAGACGCTCGCTGCGCGAGCCGTGCTGGGACTGTTGCCGGCACCGCTGGCGCGCACCGCCGGTTCCATCCGTCTGCTCGGACAGGAATTGACCGAGCTGAGTGCTGAAGCGATGCGGCGCGTGCGCGGGCGGGAGATCGGCATGGTCTTCCAGGAGCCGATGATCTCCCTCAATCCCGCGCTGCGTATCGCCCGACAGATGACGGAGGCGCAGATCCTCCATCTCGGGCTCTCCCGGGCAGAGGCCGAGCAGCGCGCGGCGGCGATGCTGCGGCGGATCGGTCTCGATGATCCAGAGGGCGCGCTGGCGAGCCATCCGCACCGCTTCTCTGGCGGCATGAGGCAGCGGATCCTGATCGGCTCCGTCATGCTCCTCGGCCCGAAGCTCATCCTGGCGGATGAGCCGACCACGGCGCTGGACGCCATCACCCAGCGTGAGGTGCTGGATCTGATGGCGGAACTGGCGCGGGAGGCCGGGGCAGGAGTGCTGCTGATCTCCCACGACCTGCCGCTGGTAGCGGGGTTTGCTGCCCGGACGGTGGTGATGTTGAAGGGGGAGCGGGTGGAAGAGGGGGGCACGGCCGGGCTACTGCGAGCGCCCAGCCATCCCTACACGAAGCGGCTGGTGGAGGCGCTTCCTCGGCGCATGCCCTCCAGCCAGCCATCCCACACGAGACCGTTGCTGCGGGCGGAGGGCCTGTCGGTTACCTACCCCGGCCGGATCGGGCTGCTGGGGCGCGCTCCGGGCAAGCAGGCGGTGGACGAGGTGACGCTCGATATCGTGCCAGGCGAGACGCTGGCCCTCGCGGGAGCGTCCGGCTCGGGAAAGACGACGCTCGGGCGGGCGTTGCTGGGATTGCTGCGACCATCCGGAGGGCGCGTGGTCTTCGACGGGCACGACATTGCAGCATTTGGGTCATCGGAGCGCCACGGCTTCCGCATGGCCTGCCAGCTGGTGTTCCAGGATCCATTCAGCAGCCTTGACCCGCGTCAGCGCGTCGCCGCCATCCTGGCGGAGCCGCTGCGTCACGTGCGGGGTATGGATCGGGCCGCCCGCGACCGCCGCGTGGACGGAATGCTGGAGGAGGTGGGGCTTCCCGGCTTCGGCACACGCCTGCCGCACGAACTCTCCGGCGGGCAGCGTCAACGCGTAGCCATCGCGCGTGCGCTGATCCGCCGCCCGCGGCTGGTGGTGGCGGATGAGCCGGTCTCGGCGCTGGATCTCACGGTGCAAAAGGCGATCCTCGCGCTTTTCCGCGAGCTGAAGGCGCGGCACGGCTTCGCGGCACTGTTCATCACCCACGATATCGGCGTGGTAGAAGAAGTGGCGGACCGCGTCGCCGTGATGGAGAACGGCCGTATTGTCGAGGAAGGGCCCAAGGAGGCGGTGCTGGACCATCCGACTCATCCCTACACGAAGCGGCTGCTCTCGGCGGTGCCGGCGCGGCTTGCGGGGGCAGCGTGAGCCTCGGAGCTTATGACCGCGGGTTGACGGCGGCGCGGGCCTGTCGGGCCGATCCGCGATTCTCGTATGTCTGCTACGTGCCGCGGGACCACGATCCCGTAGGGCCGCCGCGTCCCTTAATCGTCGCGGTGCATGGTAGTCTGCGGGACAATGCCCGGACGGTGGCCTGGTTCGTCGAGTTGGCTGACCGGCACGGAGCGATCGTACTGGCGCCGCTGTTTCCCGTCGGCATCCCGGATGGAGAGGACGACGGGGCCTACAAGCGGCTGGCGGCTCACGGGCTGCGCTTTGACCTCGTGTTACTGGCGATGATTGAGGACGCGGCTCGAACCTGGCGGATCGAGACGGAACGCTTCTTCCTGTTCGGATTCTCCGGTGGCGGACATTTCGCGCATCGCTTCCTGTTGGTGCACCCGCAGCGACTCTGCGGCGTGTCCGTTGCGGCGCCAGGCATCGTGACCCTGCCTGTAGCAGAGCATTCCTGGTGGGTCGGGACCGCGGACATGGTTACGGTGTTCGGGCGTTCGCTCGACAGAAACGCCCTTGCGCGCGTGCCGGTGCACGCGGTCGTGGGGGAGGATGACACCGAGACCTGGGAGATCACGCCCCAGCCTGGTGGCGTGTGGGACCGACCGGAATACCGGCTCGCGGGAGCAGATCGGCCGGCACGACTGGCGGCACTGGTGGAGGCGTTGCGCGACCTCGGTACCGACGTGCTGCACGAGTCAGTCCCCGGCGTGGCGCACCAGGGCGCACCGCTCGCGGCCCGCGCCTGCAACTTCTTCGACCGGCTTCTGGCCGGACCCGATTCGATGGAGGAACCCGGATGAAGCGCTCCCTCATCTCCGCCGTGGCAGCGCTGCTGGCTTGGCCTGCACTGGCGCAGCCGGCGGACCAGCCGCGGATTGGCGGTACGATGACGATCGTGCTCAACGCGGACATCCGCTCCACCGAGCCCGGCATCAACCGCGACGGCAACACCGATACTGTAATGCATGTCGTCGCGGAGACGCTCGTCGCGCATCGCGCGGACCTTTCCGTCGGGCCGCTGCTGGCGAGCAGATGGGTTATCAGCGAGGATGGCGCAACCTATACCTTCACGCTTCGGGCTGGTGCCCGCTTCCACAATGGCCAGCCGGTCACCTCCGAGCATGTGCGGTGGCTGTGGGAACGGCGTATGGGGACGAACCCGGCTTGGCCCTGCAAGCGCATCTTCACCAGCCGCACCCTGAACGTGACGGCGGTCGAGGCACCTGCACCCGATACGGTTGTCTTCCGCCTACAGGGGCCGAGCGCGGTGTTCCTACCCTGGTTGGCCTCGCCACAGTGCAATTTCGCGCCCGTGCATCCGGACAGCATCGGGGCAGATGGTGCTTGGCGGGCACCGATCGCGACCGGCCCCTATCGGCTGGCAGAGTGGCGACCCGGTCAATTCATCCGACTAGAACGCTTCGCCGCCTACGTACCGTTGGAGGAAGAGTCCTCCGGCTATGCCGGTGCTCGCCGGGCTTATCTGAACGAGGTACGCTTTCGCGTCATCCCCGACGCGGCCGCGGCCGAGGCGGCGCTTTACTCCGGGGAGGTGGACCTTCTCACCGACCTTCCTGCCCTGCGGGCGCAGGGGGCGCGGAACCGGAGAATGCAGGTAGCGAACATCCCCGGCCTTGGCTGGAACACCTTGCTGCTCAACACCCGCGACCCGCTGCTGCGAGACGTGCGGGTGCGGCGGGCCATTGCCCACGCGATCGACAGGGCCGCTATTGCGGAGGCGCGCACCGGGTCCGCGGCGAATGCGGGGCCTTCCGTAGTGCCTCGGCCATCCGCCTTCTTCGGGCCGGAGTTTGAGGCTTGGCCGGCATACGACCCCGCCCGGGCCCGCGCTCTGTTGCGGGAGGCCGGCTATGGCGGGCAAGTCCTCCGCATCCAGACCAATCGACGCTACGATGGCATGTACGAGTCTGCCGTGCTGGTGCAGGCGATGCTGACGGCGGTTGGAATACGAGCCGAGCTGGAGGTGATCGACTGGGCGACACAGCTCGAGCGCTACCAGCGCGGTCAGTTCACGCTACAGGCATTCTCTTTCTCTGCGCGCTTCGATCCTTCGCTGATGCTGGGAGCCTTCGTCGGCAGCAAGGACGAAGCGGCGACGGCGCAATGGGAAGACCCACGGGCCATCGAGCTGGCAGCGGAGAGCGGCCGCGTGTCCGATCCTGGGCCGAGACGCGCCACCTTCCTGGAGCTGCATCGCCTGATGGCGGAACAGGTGCCGATTGTCGGCCTGTACTACGATCCGTCACTGGAGGCCTGGAACCCACGGATCCGCGGCTACCGTCCTTGGGCCGCGAACAAGCCGATTGTTTGGGGCGTCTGGCGGGCGGACTCTCGCTGAGTCGCGAGGACTGCGGGCAGGATTACCGGCAACAGGCTTCAACTACGGAAGAGATCGTCTGAGTGTCGAAGTCGGCCTGCACCAGACGCCAGGCCAGCGGGCGGTGGTAGTGGCCGGCCTGCTCCAGGCCGATGGTGTCAGATGCCCCAAGGCCTGCAGCTCGGCAACCAGCCGGTCGTGCTTGGGACGGGTGTTAGTCGCCATCAGCCGGCGGCGGCGGGCAGCGGGTACCTCGATCAGCACCTCGCTGCTGAGTTTGGCGATGTAGACGGCGACAAGGGCCGCTGCTGCAGGGGTAGGATCGATCCTGGTCATGGCCGGTCGGCTCCTCCGGGTGTGGCTTGACACCATTAATGTGGAGGCTTGATGACCGGTCGTGGCCGGCTTTGACCGGGTCAGGTCCGGCCGGGTTCAGACTTCCCGATGTCCTTTGAACCCGTAGGTCTGCGCAAGTCACCAGTGGACGGCCGGGTGAAGGACGCGCATCGTCCCTCGAAGCAAACGATCCGGGAGAACGTCCATGCGCCTCGGCCGTCGCAGCTTCGCCCTGGCCCTTGCCGGGCTTCCCGTTGCGCGCCTTTCTCCCGCCCGCGCCCAAGCAGCACCATCCATCCTGCTGGACAACGTCCGCTTCTTCGACGGCCGTGCCATGACGTCACCCACGCGTCTGCTGATGGCCAGCGGTGCCGTCCGCATCCTCGGCACGGATGCGGCGCCGGACGGGGCGCAACGCGTGGACCTCTCCGACCGGTACATTATCCCCGCCATGATCGCGGCTCACTCTCACATCGGCCACACCTCCGGCGCGACCTCTGGCCGCCAATACTACACGCGCGAGAACGTCGAGGCGCAACTCCGCCGCTACCAAGCCTTTGGGATTGGCGCTGCCGCCTCACTCGGCCTCAATGCCCCCCTCTTTCACGAGCTCCGTGCCGAAAGCCGTACCGGCCGCCTCCGCGGTGCGCTTCTCCTCGGCGCCGGTCCGGGTCTGGGTATGCCGGAAGGTGCGCCTCCTGCTGGGCCTATGAACCTGTCCGATGATCAGGTCATCCGTCCCGCCAACGCCGCCGCCATGCGCCAGGGCGTGAACGACCTGGCCGACAAAGGAATCGACATCGTCAAGGTCTGGATCGATGGCCTCGGTGACACGGTACCCCAGATGACCCCCGAGATGGCGCGCGCTGCTGTCGAGGCCGCACACGCGCGCGGGTTGAGGGTCGCGGCTCACATCCACGACCTCTCCCAGGCCCGTCTCGCGGTGGGGGCCGGCGTAGACATCCTCGCCCACGGTATCCGCGACAAGGAGGTGGATGACGGCCTGCTCTCGCTCATGCGGCAGCGCGGGACCTGGTACATCCCCACAATCCAGATTGACGAGGCCGAGTACCTCTACGCCGACGATCCCGCGATCACAGAAGACCCCTTCCTGCGTGCCGCACTCGATCCCGCAATGGTGGCCCGCATGCGGGATCCGGCCTGGCGCGCGGCTCAACTCGGCCGTGCCGCCCCGCGCCGGTCGGATGTGCGGATCAACAAGCTGAATCTGAAGCGCATCCATGACGCCGGAATCCCCGTCGCCTTCGGTACGGATTCAGGCGGCACCCCGCTCCGTGTCCAGGGCTTCGCCGAACATCGGGAACTGGAGCTAATGGTTGAGGCCGGTCTCACCCCGGCTCAGGCTCTCGACATTGCCACCGCTAAGTCCGCACAACTCCTCGGCCTCACTGATCGCGGCAGTGTTCGAGATGGTCTGCGTGCCGACCTCGTGGTGCTAGACGCGGACCCGACAGCCAGCATCCGCAACACGCGCCGTATCGTACGCGTCTACCAGGCTGGACAAGAGGTTGCGGGAAGCATCACCTGACGGCTCGAAGGCTCCTCGACCTGCACGGTTATCTATGTTTCCCATCCGCCGATAGGCGGCTCAAGACTGCCTTGGGAACTTGGCGAGGGGAGACGGACGGCCCCGCATGGCGGCAGG
Source organism: Muricoccus radiodurans (assembly GCF_050154705.1). GTDB lineage: Bacteria > Pseudomonadota > Alphaproteobacteria > Acetobacterales > Acetobacteraceae > Roseomonas > Roseomonas radiodurans. Next base: position 204,971 of record NZ_CP189562.1, read on the forward strand.
GTGTTACGCTAAGCTGGCCTCCGTTAGGTCCGCTACTTCGTCATGTGGTGGGGCCACTTCCCTCGGATGCCCAAGGCATTCAGATCGCCCCCTGATCCTGCGTGGGTTACGGATCGCGACGCTCAGAGCCGGCGCAGGCATGATACGAGACCAGACAAGAAAATGAACAATTGCAGGATTGTATCCCGAAGTCCTGCATTACATGCTGAAGATCTGGGGCCAAAGGGACCCAGTCGCGATGATGGCTGGGTCACACATTGCGTTAGGAGCGGCAGCCTGGCTCGCCGCCGCTCCTCATCTGGGGCTCTCGGCGGCGTCCCCCACCTGTCTCGGCCTAGCCGTGTTCGGCGCACTGTTGCCCGACATCGACCATCCGAAGTCCTGGGCAGGCCAGCGGATACGGCCGGTGTCTCACCTGATTGCCAAAATCTTCGGTCACCGCGGCATCACCCACTCACTCCTCGCCGTGGCGGCCTGCGCTTGGCTCGCGCTTCAGCAGCAGGCCTCTCCCCACCTCGCGTGGCCCCTGACAGTGGGATACCTCTCGCATCTCGGCGCCGATCTGCTGACGCCGCGTGGCTTGCGTCTGCTCTGGCCAGTCCGAGGCACCTGGGCACTGCCATTGTGCAGAGCGGGATCCCCATTCGAGCCGCTCATCGTCGCGCTCATACTGACCTGGGCTTGGACGACGGCGAAGGAGCTGCCGGACCTGCGGAATGCTTGGCATCCGACCATCAAGCCTGCCTCCGAGATCGTTCCACGCCAAGTGCCCCTACGATCTGCTCCTCCACCATCCCACGTTGCCTCACGCTGAAGCCCGTACGACATTTGCGTAGGACGAATTGCGGCTTCACGGCCTGTTCACCGTCCACCAACGGTAGGGCATTGTTGGAAAAGTCAGCGCGAAGAGCTGGGTAGCGGTGTTGCGGAAATTCCTCTTTGAGTATCCCCATGCCGCTCCGCCCGCAGCAGCCGATCCCGCCCGTGTGTGAATGGGCGCTGCATCTCCCAGTATATCTCAGGCGAGAGCCAGCGGGTCGCCTACTCACACGCGCGCCACCCTGGGGGTAGCTGCTGACGGTCCGCCGAGGCTCGACGCATCGCTGCGGTTTCCCAGAGAGCCACGCGCCAGCCTCATCCATCCTCTATGCGCCTCGGCCTGGATTACGCGTCACCACCCAGCCGTGTTCAACTGCGCCCTCCTGAGTAGTCAGTCCATAGGGCAGAAAGGTATCAGGACGGGCCGCCTACTCGCGCAGTCGCGCGATCTTCGCTCGAAGGTCGCGGTACTCCGCGGCCGTCGCGGCAAGCCATTCCGGTGGCAGGGCGATCCCCGCCCGTGCCAACGCCTCGACCAGTTCGACCTCTCCGCTGTCGGGAGTCGCCGCGATCGCCGGCTCTTGGTACCGTCGCTCCGACATGTCAGCTCCGCTCGCTATCCCACCTCGTCGCGCGGTGCCCGAGGGCGACACGCGATGAGGCCTGAAGCCTATCCCCGCCCCACCGCCATGGTCGAGGGCACGCCCTCCCTCGCCGCGGCAGCACGCGGGTTGCGTGACGGTACCCTCACCGCCGTTTCCCTCGCGCGGGACGCCCTGGCCCGGATCGCCGCGACTGACCCCGTCATCCGTGCCTTCGTGCGCCTCGACCCCACTGCCGCCCTTGCCCACGCCGCTCGGGCCGACGCGGAACTCGCGGGCGGCCACGACCGCGGCCCCCTCCACGGCATTCCCACGGCGATCAAGGACATCTTCGACGTCGCCGGCTGGCCGACAACCTGCAACTCCCGCACCCGCCCCGACACGCCGGCCGCAGAGGACGCAGCGGTCGTCGCCCGCCTGCGCGCGGGCGGCGCGGTCATCCTCGGCAAGCTGGAGACCTACGAGTTCGCCCTCGGCGGCCCGACGCAGGAGGCGCGTTTCCCCCCAGCGCGCAATCCCCGAGACCCCGGGCGCATTCCCGGTGGTTCCTCCTCCGGCTCGGCCGCTGCCGTGGCCGCGGGGATGATCCGGATGGCGCCCGGATCCTGCACAGCCGGGTCCATCCGTGGCCCGGCCGCTTGGTGCGGCATCGTCGGGCTGAAGCCCACCCTCGGTCGCGTCTCCTGCCGCGGCGCTTTCCCCCTCGCGCCGACCCTCGACCATGTCGGTCCTCTCGCCTGGAGCGTGGAGGACGCCGCGATCGCGCTCGGCGTCATGGCTGGGCACGATCCGCGGGACGAGGCAAGCGTCGATCGTCCCGTGCCGGATTACCGCGCCCGACTGGGTGACGGCGTAGAAGCGTTGCGGATCGGCGTTCCCCGCCATTTCTTTGCGGCCTCCCCTCTCCTCGCCCCCGAGGCCCGCGACGCCATCGAGGCTGCGATCGACTACCTGCGCGCCGCCGGCGCGACGGTGACGGACGTGACCCTGCCGGACTACGATCTCTTCCTCGCCGTTAACCGCGTGATCATGACGGCGGAAGCTCTGGCGATCCACGCCCCCGCCCTGCGCCGCGGCCCCCGCGGCTTCGCCCCGATCACGGCGCGGCGCTTCGCGGCCGGCGTCGCGATCAGCGCGGCCGACTACCTGGACGCGCTGCGCCTCCGCCGCGACCTCACGGCCGCACTTGACGGCGTCATGCAGGGGGCGGACCTCCTCCTCACCGCCATCTCGCTGGACGTCGCGCCCGTTGCGGCCGTAGGCGCCGAACCGACCGCTTGGCCATTGCAGGCCAGCCCCTTCAACGTCACGGGCCACCCCGCGATGAGCGTACCAGCCGGCTTCGGCCGGGGCGGGATGCCGCTCGCCGTGCAGATCGTCGGTCGTCCCTTCGACGAGGAGACGGTGCTTCGGGCCGGCCACGTCCTGGAACGCGCCTTTGCCCGCGACGAAACAAAAGAGAAGAACGAGGAGACCTCCGCATGACCACCCGCGTCATCCATGCTGCCGTGCTGGCAACAGCCCTGCTCTGCGCGCCGGCCAGGGCTCAGGAGCCTAGAAGCGTCCTGCGGGTCGTCCCGCAGGCCGACGTGGCCGTGACCGACCCCGTCTTCGGCACGGCCTGGATCTCGACCATTCACGGCACGATGGTCTGGGAATCCCTCTTCGCCTGGGATTCGAATATGCAGCCCCGGCCGCAAATGGTCTCGGACTGGGGCGTGTCGGAGGACGGGCTGCGCTGGCACTTCACCCTTCGCGAAGGCCTGCACTTCCACGACGGCTCGCCCGTCACGACCGCCGATGTCATCGCCTCCCTCCGCCGCTGGATGACGATCGACGCGACGGCCACCCGCATCGGCGCCGTGACCACGGGGATGACTGCGGTGGACGATCGCCGCTTCGAGTGGACGCTGAGGGAACCCTTCCCGGCGATGGTCTCCATCCTCGCCGCGGCGCCGTCGCGCTTCGCCGCGATCATGCGCGCGGCTGACATCCCGGAACGCGGCCGCCCCGCGACCACCCTCATCGGCTCCGGACCTTTCCGCTTCAATGCCGCCGCACGCGTCAGTGGCGACCGCGTGGTCTACGACCGCAATCCCGACTACGTGCCCCGAGCCGAGCCGCCGGACGGCCTCGCCGGCGGCCGGGTGGTGAGGGTGGATCGCGTGGAGTTCCGCATCCTCCCCGATCCCGCCACTGCCGCCGCGGCCCTTCAGGCCGGCGAGGTGGACTTCATCGAGCGCCCCTCCCTCGACCTCCTCCCCGTCCTGTCGCGCAACCGCGCTATCCGGGTGACGCGCCTCACCGACCTCGCGGGCCAGGCGATGCTGCGCCCCAACACCCTGCACCCACCTTTCAACGACGTCCGAGCCCGGGCGGCGCTGGCCTACATCGTGGACCAGGCGGAGACGTTGGCCGCCGGCTACGGCGACGAGACCTACTGGAGCCGCTGCAACGCCTTCTTCGTCTGCGGATCGCCGAACGGCACCCAGGCCGGGGCCGAAAGCTTCGGCCGCGACCTTGCCCGCGCCCGCCAGCTCCTGGCCGAGGCCGGCTATCGCGGCGAGCGGATCGTCTTCCCGACCACGACCGAGATCCCCTTCTTCGGCCGCATGGCGGAAGTGACGGCCTCGGCGATGCGTCAGGCCGGCATGAACGTCGACCTGCAATGGATGGACTGGCCCAGCGTGATCACCCGTACCTCCAGCCAGGCTTTGCCGGAGCAGGGCGGATGGAACATCTACGTCACCGGTGCACCCGGTCCGCTGATGTGGAGCCCGATGACGAACATCGGCGTGAACACCGCCTGCGACCGAAGCAACTTCGCTGGCTGGCCCTGCGACGAGGCCGCCGAGGTCCTGCGGCGCGCGTACATCAACGCCTCCGACGCCGACCGGCCAGCCTTGCTGGAACGCCTGCACCGGCGTCTTGCGGAGGTCCATCCCTACCGCCTGCTCGGCCAATCCTTCACGATGGTCGCCTACCGCACCAGCCTCTCGGGCGTGCTGCCCTCGCCCGTACCCGTGTTCTGGAACATCGACAAGCGCTGAGACCCTTGGCGGATGTTAGATTCTCAGCAATGAGCCAATTGGGCGGGAGTCGCATCAGGGCGCATTATGTTAGGCTGGAGCGTTCCCCTCTCGCACCCTTATCCACACTCGCTTGGCCCTTGGCTGGACGCCAACCATCCTCCTGCCAGAGTATTTCCGTGTTGCGGAACGGGGGACTGACAGGGTCATGAGCCTGCCAGCGCGCGGTGGACAGGCCTTGCTGGGGCAGGGGGCCGAGAAGCTCTACCCGGCAATTCTCAGAGCAGGTCTTCCACCCGGATCGGCAGGGTTCGTGGCCGGCGCCCTGTCGCATGGTGCACGGCGTTGGCGATGGCTGGTGCTACGCCCACCATTGCTACCTCGCCCAGTCCTTTCACGCCCGGCCCGTTCAGCTGTGGATCGGGCTTATCCACGAAATCGACCTCGATCACGCCGACATCAGCATGAACGGGCATCACGTACTCGGCCAAGTCTGCATTAAGGAAGCCGCCGTGCCGCGCGTCCACTTCGCTTACCTCTCGCAGCGCGGCGCCAATGCCCCAGACCACGCCGCCGCGCAGCTGGCTGGCCGCCGTGCGTGGGCTGACCACGCGGCCACAATCGGCCACGCTGACCACGCGCGGCACGCGGATGCGGCGCGTCGCCGGCTCCACCCGCACCTCCACGAAATGCGCGACGTGGCTGAAGCTGACAAAGTCGGGATAGGCCGGGCCTGCCGCCGCTGGTAGGCCGTTCGTCAGGCGGCCCATCACCGTCTCCGGCTGTCCCGGTGCGCGCCGACTCACCTCCACCTCCAGGAAAGGGCGACCGGCGGCGCGCAGCCGTTCCATAAGGCTGCTGCCGGCTGGCAGCGTGTCCAGGGCCTGCAGCAGCGCCTCGCAGGCGGCGTCGGCGGCCGGGACCGTCGTTGCCGTGCCCCATGAGCCGGCAGTGAGGTGCTGGGGCGTTGTGCCGGTGCTGCCGATCTCCAGCACCATCTGCGCCGGCCCAACGCCAAGGCGACGCTGTAACACCGCGGCGATGGCGTTGCGCATGCCCTGCCCCATCTCATGCCCGCCGACGCTGAGGCGGACCTCCCCGCCGGCTGAGAGGCGGAGCCGGGCCACCGCTGCCGCGGTCGCGGCCTTGTAGGCGCCGATTGCAACGCCCCAGCCGACCAGCGCGCCGTCCGGAGCCCGCATTGAGCCGGGCGCCATGCTGCGTCGATCCCAGCCGAAACGCGCCGCCCCGCCGGGCGTCGCGCAGGGCGGCATCACCGGCGGCGCGGGCCACCTCCGGCGTCAACCGCTGCCCGACCAGCCCCTGCTCGGCCTCCCGCGCCCGCCAGGGGCGTGTGGCGAGGCCACCGAGAGCGATGCGTGCCTCCTGCACCACCTCTCCCTCCACCCGCAGCGCGACGGCCGCCGAAGCGAGAGCAAAGGCGTAAGATTCCCGGTCCCGGATCTTGTGGTAGGTCGAAGCCCGGCCGAGCGGCGTGGTCGGCACGCGGACCCGCAGGATCATCTCGTCCCGC